>QAKS01000023.1 GCA_003343685.1 Clostridiales bacterium
CTGGACGGCTTATTAAGGTTTGAAAAAAATATTCTGAAAAAGAACGGGGAAAGAAAAACACCGCTTGAAGTAGCATATGGATATGCCTTTTATGAGGGTTCGAGGAAAACGGTAAAAGCGCTTTTTGATGAGGCGGATCAAAATATGTATTTGAGGAAAACAGAGATGAAAGGCAGTCAGGTTTGTCAACGCGAAGCGCGTGTATGACAGGACTGCAGATGGACTGAGAGACGCCGATGTGATATAATAGTGCAAAACAGCGCGGGGAGATGCAGGATGGGCAGAGAGGAAACCGGAAAAACGGATCAAAACACAAAAAAACGCAAAGGCAGGCCGGCGCTGGCCGCTGCAATGGTTATCTGCATTGGCGTGATGATCTTCTGCGCCATTCAGATTTTCAATATTCTGGCAGAGGACCAGAAGGGAAATTCGGAGTACAAGGAGCTGTCACAATACGGCGTTTCTGAGGAGTGGGCAAACAGCTATAAGGCGGAGAAAGCGGAAACCGCAGGGGAACCGGCTGATGAGCTGACCGCGCCGGACATAGACTGGGACGCTCTGAAGGAAAAAAATCCCGACGTAATCGGCTGGATTACCGTGCCGGGTACGGTGATTAACTACCCCATCGTCAAGGGAGAGGACAACGATAAATATCTGCATTATACGTTTGAAAATGTAAAAAACGCGAACGGCTCAATTTTTCTGGACTACAGATGCAGCGGGGAGCTGAGCGACAGCCTGAACGTGATCTATGGGCACAACATGAAACGGGGCGCCATGTTTCACGATTTGGAGAAGTTTAAAGAGGAAAAGTTTTTCGACGAGCATAGGGAAATTCTGATTTTTACGCCGGAGCAGGCAGTCAGGCTTAAAGTGGTGGCGGCGTTTGCGGAGGACCCGAAAAAGGTAACATTCCATTTTGGGCAGATGGAGGAGACGGAGTTCACGCAGTATTATGAGGATTATGTGACGGATCAATGCGATTTTGCTCTGGATATGCCGGAGGGCACGAGACAGCTCTATACGTTTATGACATGCAGCTATGAGTTCGGAAACGCCAGAACGTTTGTTCAGGCAGTGCCGTGGGATATCGGCGCGGAGTATTGAAAAGTCATGCTTCGCGGCTGGGATGCGGCAAATTGCAGGCTCTGCGGCAGAAACTGCGGAGCAGACAGAGAGTCGGCGGCGGGCTTCTGCGGCATGGGAACGGCGCCGCGGGTCGCGCGGGCTATGCTCCATCATTATGAGGAGCCCTGCATCAGCGGAAAGAACGGCGCGGGCGCCGTTTTTTTCTCGGGCTGTTCCCTGCGGTGCGTCTACTGCCAGAACGCCCGGATAAGCCGGGAGGGATTCGGAAAAGACATTTCCGTCGGACGCCTTGCGGAAATATTTGGAGAGTTGGAGCATGCGGGTGCGCATAACATTGATCTGGTAAACCCGACCCACTTTGTACCTCAGATTGCCGAGGCGCTGGAGCAGGCCCGTCCGGGCGTCCCCGTCGTCTATAATTCCGGCGGATATGACGGCGAAGAGGCGATTGAAAGGATGAACGGATTGGCAGACGTCTATCTGCCCGACTTAAAATATATGTCACGGGAGGCGTCAAAGGCATACAGCGGCGCGGAAAATTACTTTGTAACGGCGTCGGCGGCTGTCAGAAGGATGGTGGAGCAGACAGGGCCGCCGGTGATAGAGGATGGCCTGATAAAGCGCGGCGTAATCGTCCGCCATCTGGTGCTTCCGGGTCTGTGGCGGGACTCTGTGGAGCTGGTGCGCCGGCTGTGGAAGGAATTTCGGGACGGTGTGATGATCAGTCTGATGAGCCAGTATACGCCGATGCCGGGCGTGCCGGCGGAGCTGGACAGGAGGATTATGACGCTGGAATACAGACGTGTGACCGACGTGGCGGAGGAACTGGGCTTTTGCGGCTATACACAGGAGCGCGGCTCGGCGAAAAAGGAGTATACGCCGGATTTTGACTTGCAGGGGGTCTAGTATGAGGCTGTTTATTGCGATATTGTTTGACAAAGACGTCACCTGCGCGCTGGAGGAGGCGCTGGCGGAGCTGTCTGCGCAAAATATCCGGGGAAACTATACGCGCCCGGAAAACCTGCATCTGACGCTGGCGTTTCTGGGAGAGACGGAGGACGCCCGCGGCGCCATCGCCGCCATGATGTCTGCGGCGGGCCAAGGTTTTCCCATTACACTGGAGGGAATAGGGAGATTTGGAGACACGCTTTGGGCGGGAGTGCAGAGCGGCGGTAAGCTGGAGGCATTGGCGGAGCGGCTGAAGGAAGCGCTGTCGGCGCGGGGTTTTTCCATAGAAAGGAGAAAGTTTTTGCCGCATATTACGCTGGTGAGACGTGCGGAGGGACGTGAGGATCGCTCCCGGATCGGCCTTTGTACATCCATGAAGGTGGGAAGGGTTTCTCTCATGTGGTCCAGGCGTGTGGGAGGAAAGCTCATCTATACCGAACTGTATGGATGCAATCTGAGTGAATAAAATAAAAAACAGCATAGCACTGGGGATTTTTAGAATAGCTCAAATCGAAAATTATTAGCACTCTAGTTGAATGAGTGCTAATTTAACAATTCGTTCATCTTTTATGCCTCACTTTGTAACAGCTTTTGGGTATCATAATAACTGTAAAGAGAAAGAGAGACGGCGGGCGGCAGAGAGCCGCGTGACCGCTCCGAAAAAATGATATACAAATAGTTGGAGGTGGAAATCATGTTTGAACTTATGCCTTACGACCGCAGGAGACATGCTGCAATGTACGATCCGTGGAAAGCCATGGAGGATTTTGAAAAATCGGTATTCGGCGGAGACATGGTGACGGCCTTTAAGACCGACATCAAGGACACAGGAGACGCGTTTGTGCTTGAGGCGGATATGCCCGGCTTTGACAAAAAGGATATTAAGCTGGAGCTGAACGGCGACAGCCTGACGATCAGCGCAGAGAGAAACGAGAAATCGGAGGAAAAGGATAAAAAGGGCAATTATATTAGGCGGGAAAGGTCTTACGGCTCTTATTCCAGAAGTTTTGATGTATCCGGCATTGATACGGAGAAGATCGGTGCGGAGTATAGGGACGGCGTACTGAAGCTCACCATGCCGAAGCGCGGCGAGGCGGAAAAGGGCGCCCGCCATATTAAGATCAATTAAGGAAAAAGACCCCGCTAGGGGTCTTTTTTTGTGTACTAAAAACTAAAAACCCGCTCGCTATGCAGATAGGTTTTTAGTTAATGAATATTTACCGATCCATCGGCGAGCTTTCGTCAGACGGGACGTTGCTGCCGTCGGTTTCCTGCGGCCGCTCGTAGGGAGAGGGAGCAGCGGGAGTTTCCTGAACGGGCTGTTGATACGGCGAGTTGTCCGGCTGCTGATACGGCTGTCCGTAAGACTGTGCTCCGGGCCCTCCGTTTTGCGGAGGATACTGGCTTGCCTCGACGAAGCCCTCGTCCTTCTTGCGCAGGGCAAACAGCGCAAAGGGCATGACAACCCCGAAAATAATGCTGCAAACAAGCAGCGCTGTTGCAGATTTCGGAGAGGCCGCATAGTAAATTTTATACAGAGCGATGTACTCAAATACGGCGAGGGCTACGGCAACCAGCCATATAATCCCAACGGAGCCGAGAACGGCGGCAGCGACGCCGAATCCGTCGGAGCCATTGTAGTATGCTGCGCTGAGCGCCGAGGAGAGGGTTATCATCTCTATAATAAAAGTAATGGCAAAAACAGCTGCGCCTCCGATCAGGAGAATCATGGCAAGGTGCATATTTTTACCCTTTTTGTAATCGTCAAACTGGTCGGCCAGCTTGCCCATGATCCAAAGGTCGCCGATGGGAACCCATGCAAGGCCGTAACACTTGATGCCCCGACGCTTTGCCATGGTGTAAAGTCCCAGAGACTGAAACACGTACATTACGACGGCAAGGGCCAGCAGGATCACCAGCAGGATGACAAGCACGCCCGCCACGGCTGCTCCGACTGCGGCGCCGGAGCCGAAGTCGCCAAAGTCGTCGAATCCATAGGAATAGTGGTAATTATACATACATATATCTCCTTCAATATTTATATTGCGGTATGATACCGCCGCCACAGTGTGAGTGTAACATAGTTTTCGACCGTTTGCAATAAAGCGGAGGTAAAATTTACTCCTCCCGGTGCATCCGGAAATTGCCTTTGATGAAAGGAGAAAGACGAATGGCATCGCTGCATTTCAAAGAGGCGTCGACCTCCATAGACGTTTCCTCATAGCGGACGTCCATCTCTATGGCGACGCGCCGAAGCTCTGCAAGTTCCGCCCCTTTGTCATAGCCCAAAGAGAGGTGGACATCAATGGACGGCGGACGAAGAGCTTTTTCCGCCGCGGCAGTGAGGCGCTCCAGCCCTTCTCCCGTTTTTGCGGAGACGGCGAGGGCGCCGGCGGGGACGTTGGAGCCGTCCGCATCGCATTTGTTATATACGTCCACAACGGGGCGGCCGCAGCGCAGGTCAGCGAGGACACTTTTCGTCGTGGCGGCGTGTCTGTCGGCATCCGGATCGGTAGAATCTATAATATTCAAAAGTAAATCCGCCGTTGTCGCCTCTTCCAATGTGGACGAAAATGCGTCTACAAGGTCGTGGGGCAATTTTTCGATAAAGCCCACCGTGTCTGTCAGAAGGGCGGGCTTGCCGGAGGGCAGCGAAATGCGGCGGACGACGGGGTCCAGCGTGGCAAATAGCTGGTTTTCCACATAGACCGATGAGCCGGACAGGGCGTTTAAAAGGCTGCTTTTCCCCGCATTGGTATAGCCGACGAGGGCAATTCGGGGGACGGCATTTTTTTCCCGCGTCTGCCGCCGAAGCTCTCTTTGAGATGCCAGCCGGGCGATTTCCTGCTTCAGCTCATAAATCCGCCGCCGTATCCGCCGCCGGTCCTGTTCTATTTTCGATTCGCCGGGGCCGCGAGTGCCGATGCCTGCGCCGAGACGGGAGAGAGAGGTTCCCTCGCCCATCAGACGGGGCAGGGTATACTGGAGCTGTGCCAGCTCTACCTGCAGCTTTCCTTCTTTCGTTTTGGCCCGCCCCGCAAAGATATCGAGAATCAGCGCCGTCCTGTCTACTATTTTTATGCCGAGAACCTCCTCCAGATTCCGTTCCTCAATGGGGGAAAGCTCATCGTTAATGATCGCAAGGTCGGCGTCTGCCGCGGCCGCGAGCAGAGACAGGTCGTGCGCCTTGCCCTTGCCGATGTAAAAGCCGCCGTCCCGCGGTCTGTTCTGTACCTGACAGGAGACAACCTCCGCGCCGGCAGTTTCCGCAAGCCGCGTCAGCTCCGACATGGACGACTCGTCTGCATTGAGGCCCACAAGTATGGCCCGCTCCTTTTTTTCGCCGGTGTCCCGAAGGCGTATGTAATCCGATATGCGCGCGGTGGCGTTTTCAATCTCTAAAAGCAGCGCCCGATGAGGAATTCTGTCCATGCGAAAAGGTCCGAACAAATTCATTTCGCCGGGCGTTGCTCCGATAATTCCCACAGACATGCCGGTGGCCTTGCCGTCCTTTACGGAGATGGCGGCCATAGCATCCATACGGGAGGAGAGAAGCGTACCGGAATCCACAGACGACAGCATGGGGGATCCGCCGGGATGGGTGTGGATGCAGCGCGCACCCGAAAGTCCCAGACCTGCGCGGCGTTTTCTGATGCGCGGCAGGGA
>QAKS01000077.1 GCA_003343685.1 Clostridiales bacterium
CCGCCGCTATTCACCTGCAAAATTTAGAAAGCGAATTGTACATACCCTTTTTAAACTTTTTGACCTGCGGCTTCATATACGGCATAGCGACCATTGCCGCCACAGCGCCGATTACGCTGCCGGCAGCCGCGCCCCAAACAAAACTGCCTCTCATTTTAAACACTCCTCTCATTTCATGATTCTATTTTTAGTCTGTACACGGAAGCCGCATATAACCATGAAAATAATGGACATTATTTTTTTATTTTAAAAATAATTTTCTTAAGAGCCTCGACGGTTTCGTCAATTTCCTTAACCGTATTGTATCGCCCGATAGAAAATCTGAGCGCACCGTTCCTTCTTCCTCCTTCGCCGCCCATCGCAATCAGCACATGAGACGGTTCTACCGAGCCTGCCGCACAGGCCGACCCGCCGGAGCAGGCAATCCCCTCCTGATCCAGGCTGACCAGCAGCGTCTCTGTCCTGATGCTCTCAAAAGAAAAGCTTACGTTGCCCCAAACACGGATCAAAGGATGTCCGTTGAGCCGGGCTCCCGGTATCTCTCTTAACATCCGGTCGCACAGCCTTTTCCCAAGGGAATTTTCATGAGCTATATTTCGCTCCGTCTCCCGGTCAATCAGCTCTATCGCCTTGCCCATGCCGACAATAGACGCTACGTTTTCCGTACCGGCGCGCCTGCCCCTCTCCTGCGCACCGCCCGTTATCATTGTGTTCAGCGGTGTACCGCCTTTTACGTACAGCGCTCCCACTCCTTTGGGCCCATAAAATTTATGAGCTGAAACAGACATCATATCAACGCCAAGGGTTTTTACATCTATTTGCATATGGCCTACCGCTTGTACGGCGTCCGTATGAACCACGGCGCCATGCGCCTTTGCCGTCGCAGCAATTTCATGAATCGGGTTGATCGTGCCCACTTCATTGTTCACTGCCATGACAGAAACAAGCCCGCCTCCGTCCTTTAAGACGGCACCGATGTCCCGCGGCGAAACCATTCCGTACTTATCGACCCGAAGGATATGCACATCTCTGCCCCGAGCTTTTAAATCCTTCGCTGTATTGAGAATCGCATGGTGCTCCGCCGCGTCGGTAACAATTCGCCCTCTGCCGGAATATTTTCTCAACGCCCAGTTATCCGCTTCTGTTCCGGATGAGGTGAAATAGATTTCCTTAGGGGATGCAGCGCCCAAAGCAGCCGCTACACGCTCCCGCGCCTGTTCCACTGCGCGCCGCGCCTCACGTCCGGCGCTGTACAGAGCGGACGGATTGCCGTACTCGTCCTTTAAAAAAGGCAACATCTCGTCCAAGACTTCGTCCCTTATCCGAGTTGTCGCCGCATTGTCCAGATAGATCACTTTACTCACTCCTTTTTCGCACAGCTAAATGCTGTGCCTGACTCGTCGCATATTTACATTCAGAACCAGCCCCAACGCGATCATATTCGTCAGGAGGCTGGAACCTCCATAACTGAAATACGGCAACGGTATTCCCGTTATCGGCAAAACGCCTATGTTCATTCCAATGTTCTCTATGACATGGAATAACAGCATAAAGGTTATGCCTATAATAATATATGCGCCGAAATCATCTTTTGCCCGCATCGACAGCTGCATCAGTCTAAACAGAATAAAGCCGTATAACAGTATGATAACAAGCGCTCCGATATAGCCGACAGCCTCTGTTGTCGCCGCAAACAGAAAATCCGTGTGTTCTTCCGGCAGATAGTTTCTCCGCTGCGTCAACAGTTCGGGAGAATACAGTCCCTTTCCCTCTATGCCGCCGTTCTGAATGACGCTTTTTGCCTGCTTCAACTGATAGGCATTATCCGCATTCATCGTCGGGTCAATAAAGGACATGATTCTCTCCTTCTGCCAATCCTGCATCAGCAGCCATGCCACCGGCAGCGATCCGACAATTGCCAGTCCCATAACCCCCAAAATTCTCCAACTGACCTTTGCCATGAGCATCATTCCGCCTAGGGTAAACAGATATACAATTGCCGTACCCCAGTCCGGCTGTATGAGGATCAGGACAAAGGGTATCACAAACTTCCACAGCACCGGCAGCAGATCCCGAAATCGCGTGATACCCTCGCTGTGTCCCTCTGTGATCTTCGCAAATTCTTTGGCAGTAACAATGATCATAACCAGTTTTCCCAGCTCTGCCGGCTGAAAATCAAAGGAGCCCAGACGAAACCAACCCTTTACGCCTCGCCTGTTCACCCCAAAAATCAAAACCGCTACCAAAAGACCCACCAGTATCCAGTACAGAATATTGGAGAAATCTCTCAGGTTATTGTAATCCATAATCAGGATGATACAGATCAGAACAACACCCAATCCAAAGAAAAGTAGCTGCAGACTTCCGTAATAATAGCTGATATTTGCGAGATAATCCCCGATCGTTGCCGTCTCGTCCAGCCCCGTTGTGTCCGAAGTGGCGCTGCTCATCGCGATCACGCCGAAAAGTATGACAAAAAACACGACTGCAATTAAAATCCAGTCAATATTTTTCAGCATTTTTTTATTAAATACATTTCTTATCATACATTTACTCCAGGAACAAGATACGAATGATTATACACCAACGATCTCATAAAAACTGTGCTGTTGTTGTTTATTTACAAAATCGTTACTGTATATCAATATCTGTTGCGCCCCGGCTTTTTCACTTTCCGTATCGGGATATTTGCCACCAGTTCCGAAGTCACGCCCTCATTAAAGTTATTGCAGGTTTTTATGTCCAATTCAAATTCATCTTCATCAATTACAATATACTTGTTGATTACAGCAAGCATATCCCGCTTCATCATTTCAAGCATCTCGTTGTTGGATGAAGTCCCTGTCCTGTCGTATATCAAAACAAGCTTCAGTCTGTCTTTGGCTACTTCGCTGGATCTCCTGCCCTTTTTGAATAAACCCATTCTTCGCCTCCGCTACCTTGAGCCAAAAAATTTCTTGAGCTTTTCGCTGAAACTCGGCTTTTCCTTCATCTCGCTGAATTCCACATCCTGCCCCATCACACGCTTCACCACATCCAGATAGGCTTCTCCGGCCGGAGACTTTTTATCCGTCACTACCGGCTCTCCCAGATTGCTTGACCGAAAAATCAGCTCATCCTCGGGAATAACGCCGATAAGCTCCACGCCTAAAATCTCAAGCGTATCGTCTATAGCCAGCATATCGCCCTTTTTCACAAGATCCGGCCTGATTCTGTTAATCAGCAGTCTGACATCGTCTATATCGTTTGCCGACAAAAGGCCGATAATTCTGTCTGCATCTCTCACCGAGGAAACCTCAGGAACCGTTACTACGATAGCGCTCTCCGCCCCTGCAATGGCATTTTTAAAGCCGTGTTCAATACCTGCGGGGCAATCTATAATTACATAGTCAAATTCTTTTTTTAACTCTTCTACAACCCTTTTCATCTGAGCGGGGCTGACTGCCATTTTATCTCTCGTCTGTGCAGCCGGCAGCAAATACAGTCCGTCATAGCGTTTGTCCTTGATCAGCGCCTGTTTGATCCTGCACGTTCCCTCCACTACATCAACCACATCATAGACAATTCTGTTTTCCAGTCCCAACACAACGTCCAGATTTCTAAGGCCGATATCCGTGTCAAGCAAGACCACTTTTTTGCCGGAGCTCGCCAGGCCCACCCCCAGATTCGCAACAGTAGTCGTTTTCCCTACACCGCCTTTTCCCGATGTAACAACAATCACCTTTTCCATATATACTTCCTCCCACGTTGTATCAACTCTTGATGCTTCTTACGACGATGCCGTCCGCGTTATCGTTCAGGTACGCAATCTTTGCGCCCCCAAAATCCCTGCCGCGGGGAACGATAGCCATTTTACCGCAAATTCTTATCTGGCGCGGCTCCAAGCTGTTTGTCACAATACATGCCTTTTTATTTCCGTGCGCTCCCGCATGAGCTGTGCCCCGCAGTTTGCCGAATACGGCAATCGAACCGTCGGCAAGCAGCTCTGCGCCGGGATTGACATCTCCCACCACAATGATGTCCCCGTCGCTTTCGATTCTCTGCCCGCCTCTGATTGTGTTTTTAATCAAAACAGAACCTGCTGCCGCCCCTGTCATGTTTTGAGGCTCCGCCTCTTCCGGCTTCTCGTCGCCCAGCAGGATTTTTCGGGCTGCAGACGTTCTCGTCTCTCTGCGCTCCCGGCGTTCTCTTTTTTCTTTTCGCTCTCGCCTGCCTGTATTTTCCGGATACCGAAACGCCGTCGCCTCCTTCCGGGCAGCTTCTTCCGCCACGGTCTCGCTGCCGTTCTGCTCTTCCTGCTGCGCCGGTGCATCGTCAAAAAACTTGACATTTTTAATTGCGTATTCATCCCGCAGCAATACCCGCAGTTCCTGCTTCTGCTCGTCGTTCAATATCTTTCCTGTCACGAGAATCTCTTCGTCCGTACCGGCAAAAAAGGATTTATTGCCGCCCAGCTTGTCTATCAGGTCCATGCGCACATCAAAATATGATCTTGAACCATCAAGCCGTATTTCAAGTCCCTGTTTGGACTTTCTGATCGTAGTCACCCTGTCAACTTCCCCCCAAAAAATACCCGGGATTGCTCCTCTGAGCCATTATACTATTTTTTACTCAGAAATGCAATTTAAAGTCCGCTCAGGATGTCAGCATTGTTCCCTCTGTCGGGTTTGTACTCTCCGTCGCTTCTTCGTCGCTCTTTTTCGTATCAAAATAGTACTGAAGAATTGCCTTTGCCGTCGGAAATGCCTTTACATTGTCGGAATATCCGTTCGGCAGGAAAATGACGAGTGCAATCTCCGGATCTTCTCTCGGTGCAAACATGGCCAGCCATACATTATCCTCCAGATCAATGGACGATACAGGACCCGTTCCTGTTTTACCTGCGATCTGGTCTTTGTATTCAAAATCCGCAAAAGCTTTTCCCGCAGTACCGCCGTCCTCGCCCGATACCACCTGCTCCATGCCCTTCTTGATCGCCGTCGTCACATCCTCAGGCAATTCCAGATCCTGAATCACCGTTGTCCCAACTTCTTTTACGACATTTCCTTCCGAATCAGTAATTTTGCTGATCAGATGAGGCTCAAGAACTTTACCCCCGTTCACCAGCGCGCAGATATATCTGCATACCGCTATAGGCGTCAGCTGCGTAATAGACGTGCCGATTCCCGAGGTCACCGTCTCAAGGTCTGTCCAGACCAGTTCACGGGCAATATCGCCTATCTCCTGATACCAAGTCAGCCCCGTCTCCCCTCGGGTGGACAGTGACACTCTCACCGGAATATCCAGTTCTTCACTCAAAACCGTTCTGACCTCACGTCCATGATCCAGCTGTCCGTCACCATACAGCTCCACAATTCTTTCGCAGGCCGTGTCCAGTTGCTTCTCCGAATACTCGACATCCCGCTCTTCACCATAGCTCCTCAGCTTTGACTTGAGCGCATTAAAGACGATCTGCGGCTTATAGGTCGTCTGGTTGTCTATCGCCTTGGAGTTATCATACAGATTCTGCTGGTTTCCAACAAAACCCGTAGCCTCTCCTGTTACCTCAATATTCGTTTTTGAGGTGACGCCAAAGTTATCTGCCCATTCATTCAGCTTGGTAATTCCCAGCTTGGATGCCACCGTATAAAAGAAATAGTTGCAGCTGTTTTTAATCGCCACAGTAACATTCTGATTCGGTCCGTGCTGATTATAATAGGGCTTGACCCAGCATGTCGGCGCACGGCCGGTTTCCTCAATTCCCTCCGTAAAGGGGCCTTCGTCATTAATTATCGTATTTGTCGTGATTTCCCCCTCCATGAGGCCGGCAACAGCCGTAATCATCTTGAATACCGATCCGGGTGTCGATCTGGAGGATACTGCATTGTTAAACAGTGGGCTTCCCGCGTCCTCGTCGGTCAGCGCAGCATAATCCTCTTCGCTTATGCCGCCTACAAACAAATTCAAATCAAAGGACGGATAACTGGAAATGGCTTTCACCGCTCCTGTTTTAACATCCATCACAATTGCGGCCCCTGACGTAATAAAGTCTATTTCTTTTTTCGTCCGTTCGGCCAGCTTCTCGTCGTATCCTTTTTTTGTCGGAGTCGATTCTTTCCCTTCCTCATATTGGCGCTCCTGATCAGCTCTGGCTTCTTTGACATTCTCCTCCAGCGCCTGTTCCACCACCTGTTGGAGTTTAAGATCCAAATTCAGCTGAACATTGTCTCCATTTTTGGCCGCAATGTAGGAAACCTGGCCCGTCACCGTACCGTTTTCGTCCAGTTCCAGCACCTTCTGACCCTGTTTTTCCTTGCTGGAGGCGGTGAGATATTCCTCCATTGTTGCCTCAATGCCGGTTTTTCCTATAAAATCTCCGGCATCATAGCCCTCTTGGTCTATGTACTTCTCAATCTCATTGTCTGAGACAATGCTGCCCAAATATCCTATTGTATGCGCCGCCGTACTCTGTTTGGGATACACACGCACCGTGCTCTCTTCGACATCCATACCTGTCAGCTCATTTTGCTTCGTAGTAATTTCCGAAACCGTGTTAAAATCCACGTCATATGCAATCGTAACCGGCACATAGGAATAGCTGTTTTGAATCTCCTGCCAGACAGACAGAATTTTAAGAGCCGTGTTATAGCTCACATCCTCCGAAATGCGGTATTTCGATCTGAGTTCGTAATACACCTCTTCGGCCGATTTTGTGCTGTCACTGACCTGCATATTATTACAGAATCTTTCAATCCTTTTTTTCTGGGCCGTCTCCGAAAGCCCCGTAACGTCATAATAATAGCTTCCATCACCGTCGCGGCGTATCAAGAAGGTATCTATTACATTTCCGCCGTTGCTCTCTACCAAATTGATCGTTTTTTTAATTATTTCAGTATAATGTGCCCTGTCGCTTGATGCACTTTTAGAGGGGTCCTTGTAAAAGGTTACGTTATAGCTGTTCACATCATACGCCAGCAATATCCCGTTTGCATCCATAATGGAGCCTCTTGCCCCCGAAAATGAAACGGTTTTCTGGTTGGTCTTTTCAACCTGTGTTTCCATCTGCTCTTCTTCGACACTTGTAATAAGCACATTAAGCTGTATTGCAAGCGTCACAAAAATCAATCCGGCCACAATAAAAAAAGTAATATATCTTGCCTTAAATTTCTGAAACAAAACTTCCTCCTTACGTTAAAAAACGTCAGGCGCTCCGGGCGCTTGAAGCGGCCTCATAAACGGCTTTTTGTAAAGCGGAACCATTCCGCAGTAAATTGCAAACGTAATCGCTGCGGCAACGGGCAGTCCGGGCAGCAGCGAGGTCAGAACGATATGGCCAAAATTATAAGTATATCCCATAAAGACGGTAAACAGGCTTAACAGCAGCTC
>QAKS01000011.1 GCA_003343685.1 Clostridiales bacterium
ACTGCAAACAGGACGATCGTCCCCGTCATGTTGGGCAGGGAGACTTTGAGGCCGATACTGGCAAAGAAGATGGGCGACAGATAGAGAAACGACAGAACGTCGAACTTGGACGCCAGATATCTGGTGTGCTGTGTCATAGAGATGACAAGGCCGGCAATAAACGCGCCCGTAATGTCGGCAACGCCAAACAGCTTTTCTGCCGCAAATGACATGAGCAGGCAAAAGACAAAGCATACGATGGCGTGGCGGTGCAGTGCGCGGGGCGCGGATTCTCTCCACTTTCTATATCCTTTGTAAAACAAAAAGCCCGCCAGACATGCAAACGCGAAAAAGCCCAGTATTTTCAGGAGGACAATCCAAACGCTGACAGACGAGTCGGAAAGGCTCGTCACGACAGTGAGGGCAATAATGCCCAGAATATCGTCGATGACGGCTGCGCCGAGAATGGCGTTGCCCGAACGGGTTTTCAGCTTGCCCAGTTCCTTCAGCGTTTCAACCGTAATGCTGACAGACGTTGCCGTCAGGATAATGCCAAGGAAAATATTCTGCAGGAAGGTAGACGCACCGGCATCCGAATCAATCACGCCGGGAACGTTAAATGCCACACCGACGAAATATCCACCGACCAGAGGCACAATTACGCCGAGAAGAGCAATAATAAAAGAGGCCTTGCCGCATTTTTTCAGCTCTTTTACATCTGTTTCAAGTCCGGCGCAGAACATGAGGACAATCACGCCAATCTCCGCTGTCATGTCTATGAAGCTTGTCTCTTGAATGAGCCCGAGACACGCAGGGCCAAAGATGAGCCCGGCCAGCAGAGCGCCCACTACCTGCGGCATTTTAAACTTTTTGGTTACCAGCCCGAGCACCTTTGTGCTGAGCAGGATGATAGCAAGATCAAACAAAAAACTGAAATCCGTCATAGTTCCTTCTTTCTCTCTCTTAACAGCAACAAAGTTTAACACTTTACTTTGTAAATGTCAACGATTGTTTTCATATATGTATATATGGATTTTATCTATGTCCGGTTTTATATCAGGACAGGCAAAGAGGGAAAATCCGCTTTGTTCCGGGAGGTTTTTCTTGACAAACATACAGCCATAATATATATTAATCCTATAGGCATTATGGGTTCTATAAAAAGTCCCGTTTTGATGGGATTTCTTTGACAAACGGGCCTGTTCTGTATTACAATATAGTCCTGAAATATCGGGGCGGCCGGAAGGCCGCCGGAAAAGTGGCTATTATGGATAAGATTATTGAAGTTTGTGGTCTTGAAAAGACGTTTAAGACCAAAAAAACGAGCGTAACAGCGCTCAAGGACATCAATCTCTCCATCGAAAGAGGTGATATCTTCGGCATCATCGGCATGAGCGGCGCGGGCAAGAGCACACTGGTGCGCTGCATGAATCTGCTGGAGAGGCCCACGGAGGGGAAAATCCTTTTTGACGGAGTGGACATTACGACGCTTCGGGCCAAAGAGCTTCAGGCAGTGCGGCAGCGCGTCGGAATGATTTTCCAGCAGTTTAACCTGTTGATGCAGCGCACCGCCGAGGGAAACATCATGTTCCCTCTGGAGATTGCGGGCGCTTCAAAGGAGGATGCAAAGCGCCGCGTGGCGGAGCTTTTGGACATTGTAGACTTGGCGGGAAAGAAGGATGCCTATCCTGCAGAGCTTTCGGGTGGGCAGAAGCAGCGCGTCGCCATAGCGCGGGCGCTCGCCAGCGACCCGAAGGTGCTTTTGTGTGACGAGGCTACAAGCGCTCTCGACCCCAAAACGACCAAGTCAATCCTGCGGCTCTTAAAGCAGATTAACCGCGATATGGGCATCACGATTGTGGTGATTACGCATGAGATGAGTGTCATCGAGGAAATCTGTACGCGGGTCGCCATTATAGACGACAGCCGTATCGCCGAGGTGGGCGATGTGGCGCAGGTATTTTCCGACCCAAAGACGGATTCCGCGAAGCGCCTTGTCTATCCGGAGAACCGGGAGCGAGGGCTTTTCCACGGAGACCACTGCATGCGCATTGTGTTTGACGGGCGCTCGTCCTTTGAGCCGGTTCTGGCGAATATGATTCTGGAGTGCCGCGCGGCGGTAAACATCCTTTTTGCCGACACGAAGGATATCGACGGCAAGGCCATGGGGCAGATGATTATTCAGCTTCCGGAGGAGGAACTGTCTCGGGAGAGGATCAAGGCATATCTGAAAAAGAACAATATCCGCGCTGAGGAGGTGAACGCAAATGTTTGATGCACAGATGCTTGAATTGCTGGGGCAGGGTATTCTGGAAACCCTGTATATGACAATCGCCTCTACGCTGGCTGCCTATATTTTGGGTATACCGATCGGCATTGCGCTGGTCGTGACCGACAAAGACGGCATACACCCCATGCCTGTTTTTCACGGCATATTGGGAGTGATCGTCAACGTACTCCGTTCGGTGCCGTTCTTGATTTTGCTGGTGGCAATTCTGCCCGTTACACGGGCCATCGTGGGCACGACGATCGGATCGTCCGCCACGGTGGTGCCTCTCGTCATTGCCTCCGCGCCCTTTGTGGGGCGCATGGTGGAGTCGTCCCTGAAAGAGGTGGATCCGGGCGTGATCGAGGCGGCCCAGTCTATGGGCGCGTCCAACTGGCGGATTGTGTGGAACGTATTGCTGCCGGAGGCAAAGCCGAGCTTAATCGTCGGCGGGGCTATTGCCCTTACCACCATTCTCGGATATTCCGCTCTTGCGGGCTTTACGGGAGGCGGCGGACTGGGCGCCATCGCGGTCAACTACGGCTACTATCGCTATCAGACGGACACCATGCTCCTCACCGTTCTGTTCTTGGTGATCATCGTTCAGATTATGCAGGAGGTCGGCATGAGAATTGCCGCGAGAAGCGACAGAAGGCAGTGAAAACAACGGGTGACACCGTTTGTATAAAACAAGTTTTTTGACAACAGGAGGAAAAGAAAGATGAAAAAAATTGCACTTTTGGTTGTATTTGTGCTGGTGGCCTTTGCGGCAGTGTCCTGCGCGGCTCCGGCGGCGGAAACGCCCGCCGCAGCTTCTTCGGCGCAGGAGACGAGCGTCTCCGCGGCAACCGGCAGCGCCGACGCGACTACCATAAAGGTAGGAGCTTCGCCCACACCCCACGCGGAAATTCTCGCAGCGGTGAAGCCCATTTTGGCAGAGCAGGGAATCAATCTGGAGATCGTGGAGTTTTCGGACTATGTGCTGCCGAATAACGCGGTAGAGAGCGGGGATATTGACGCAAACTACTTCCAGCACAAGCCGTATCTCGACAATTTTAACGAGGAAAACGGTACGGACATTGTTTCCATCGGCGCGATCCACTATGAGCCGCTGGGCGTGTATACGGGAAAATCCAAGTCCTTTGATGAACTGAAGGACGGCGCACAGATCGCCGTGCCCAACGACCCGACAAACGAAGCCCGCGCACTGCTGCTGCTTGAGACAAATGGCCTTATTAAGCTGAAGGACGGCGTCGGCGTCAATGCTACCAAGCAGGATATTGCAGAGAACCCGAAAAATCTGGAGATTGTGGAGATCGAGGCGGCGCAGCTGGGCCGTTCTCTGCAGGATGTGGATATGGCGGTGATCAACGGCAACTATGCAATTCAGGCAGGGCTTGACGTGGCCGATACCATTGCGAAGGAAGAGGCAGACTCTGTAGCCGCACAGACCTATGCAAACATTGTCGCCGTAAAGGCAGGAAATGAAGAAAAGCCGGAGCTTAAGGCGCTTGTAGACGCTCTGAAAAGCGAGGAAATCCAGAAGTTTATTACGGATACCTATGCCGGAAGCGTTCTGCCGATGACGGCGGAGTAAAGGACAGGCTGACCGTACTGTAAAAGATGATCCGCGCCGTGACAAAATGCTGTTGCGGCGCGGTTTTTCTTTTGCAAAAATTTAGAAAAGGCCTGCTTTATCAATAAGTATTTTGGAATCGGGCTATATTGCAGGGCGTAGGAAATAGACCGGATTTTTCCGATTTCTTTACAACAAAGGATGACAAGTGTATAATTACTGAAAGTTTTACCGAAGCCTTCGCAGGAGGGACGGGAAAAGGAAGGTATGCCAATGATTGTTAATTTTGACGCGGCGGAAAACGCCGCTATCATGGACGTAGCACAGAGAATGTGCGTTGCGGCGCGCACGGCGCCCAAAACCAAGGGTATAGACCGCATCTGTTCTGCAATTATTACGGATAAAGACAAGGAAGCGTTGGCGCAGGAGATGCGCCGCTTGGCAGATGAATACGGCTTCGGTTTTTTTAAGCGGGACGCAGACAACGTAGATGCCAGCTATGCGGTGGTGCTGATCGGCTCCAGCATGGGCACGCGGGGGCTGAACGAAGGGTGCAGGCTTTGCAGAAAAGAAAACTGTGCGGATTGTGAGGAAAGCCAATCGGCATGCGTATACGATCCGCTGGATTTGGGTATTGCTATCGGCTCTGCCGTTTCCGTGGCGGCGGACGGGCGCATCGACAACCGCGTGATGTTTTCCGTAGGCAAGGCAGCCATGTCTCTCGGCATGCTGGGCAGGGAGATGGCGCTCGTATTTGGGATTCCCCTGTCGGCGTCCGGCAAGTCCCCCTATTTTGACAGGAAATAAGCGAGAGCCATACGAAAAAGTACAGAAAAGGATATTCCGACGCCCTGTATGATTTGTGTTGCATGAGAAAATATGCTTTATGTTGGGGAAAAGGGCAGCGGACGAGTCGAAAGAAAGCGTAACGCCGCTGTTTGGACAGCGTGGTATGGCCGAACAGGGTTCTTTTGCAGATATCATATGGAAACTATACTGTCGTTTTTAAAAGCCGCTATTGATGAAAATACGTCGTTAGACCGTATCGTTGACGTATTTGAGGAGATGTGTAATATCCCTATAGAGGAGGATCTGATTTTATTTGAAACAGGAACGTTTTCTTTTACGGGCAAGCCGCTGTTCTATTTTTCATTGGTCAGGCAATTTCCGAACGGAAGGGAGGAATATTTTCAGATTCATGTGGATGTATTATATAAGCCGACTTTTGAAAACAGCAAATTTGAGGAAATAGTCTGGAACGACTGTTTAAATGAAAACATTTTTGACTATATCAGAAAATCTTCGACTTTTGATTATGCAAGAAAACAAGAAAATGTAAAAATAGAGATATTTATGGATGAAACGTAAACGAAGAAATGCGTGTTCTTTTTCGGAGGCGAGAACGGTGAAGGCCGTTCTCGTTTTTGTATGGAACCAAGGGTGTCATGGCTGCTCAAGCCGTTTGGCCAGCCTTTTCAGGCGCGGGCGGTTATAGCGCTGAATCATAATAAACGGCAGTTGGGCAAGGCCAATCACGGCGGCAATGGCGATAAACAGAGGCAATTCTTTCGCAGGATGATCGAAAAAGAAACAGGAGAAAAGCGACAGAAACCCGAGCACGGCAATGGAGAGGTGAATGAGCTCCGCCTTGCAGGTGTTCACGATAAAAGCGTTCAGATATTCCAAAGTGAGTTTGCTGTTCAAGCAGCGCTTGTCAAAATCCTTATTGTACTGGGGCAACGAGTCTTTCCAGCGGGGCAGGCCGATGGCGCGGTAAAAGGCGGCCTCCCGCGGTTTTTCCCGATACAGCAGCAGAGAGGGGGTAAAAATCCGCGCCTGCACTTTGTCCGGCAGAGAGGTGAAGAAAAAAGCGGTGCCGAAATGAAGCGCCAGCCAGAAAGCTGTGTTGACGCAGGAAACGGCAAGAATCTGCATAGTCGTCAGTCCTCCAGCAGCGAGGCGACGTCGGGGAATACCTCCACGCTCCGCTTCAGAATGCCCTGCATATAGGCGATAAGAACGCCGTAATTGGTCATGGGGACTCCCTGATCCGCAGCGCACCGCAGACGGTATTTCATCTCCCGTTCGTTCAGCATACAGCCGCCGCAGTGGACGATGAGATGATAGGGGGAGAGATCGTCCGGGAATTCGCCGCCTCCGGTGAAGGAGAAGTCCGGATGGCAGCCGGTATAATCCGAAATCCAGCGGGGCAGCTTGACTGTGCCGATGTCGTCGCATTGACGGTGATGGGTGCAGCCCTCGCTGATGAGGACGCGGTCGCCGTCGCGAAGGGTGTCGAGCGCCCGCACACCCTCTACAGCTCCGGCAAGATTGCCCTTATAGCGGGCAAACAAAATGGAGAAGGACGTGAGCGGCACGTCGCGGGGCGTGTCGGCAGAGACCTTGTCAAACACCTGACTGTCTGTAATTACCATGCGCGGCTTTTTTCCAAGAGAGGCAAGCGTGTTCCGAAGCTCGTTCTCCTTTACCACAACAGCGGTGGCGTCAGCTTCCAGAATGTCGCGTATTGTTTGTTGCTGAGGCAGGATCAGCCTGCCCTTGGGCGCGGCTTTGTCGATGGGGACGACGAGCACTACAAAATCGGAGGGCGACAGCAGATGTCCAACGATGCGGAGCTTGCCGTCCTCTTCGGGTGCGTGGCGGCCGATAGCCTCCTTCAGCGCTTCAATACCCTCTCCGGTGGCGGCGCTTACATAGAGCGCCCCGTCTACAGCATGGCGCTTTGCGCCGGGCATGTCCATTTTATTCATCGCGATAATATAGGGGATGTGCTTCTCTTTGATGCGACGGAGCAATGCCTCGTCCTCTTTGGTCATGCCGACGGCGGCGTCTACGACGAGCAGCGCCAGATCTGTTTTGTTCAGCACCTGATAGCTCTTTTTCACCCGAAGAGCGCCCAGTTCGCCTTCGTCGTCAATGCCGGGTGTGTCGATGACGACGACAGGGCCGATGGGCAAAAGCTCCATAGCTTTGGAAACCGGGTCTGTGGTCGTTCCCGCCACGTCTGAGACGATGGCGAGGCTTTGCCCCAGCACGGCGTTGATCACGCTGGATTTGCCCGCGTTCCTGCGCCCGAATATACCGATATGCAGCCTGTCAGCTGTCGGAGTTGCGTTCATGTCTGCCATTTTTTTGCTTTCCTTTCGTGACTGTTTATTTATTTTATTATATACCCGCATTGAGAGTGCTTGCAACATAATGTTACAAAATTTGCACAATTATTCGTCGCGACAGTTTTACATGGTGGAGGAAAGGGGCGCGCTGTCTTGCGTCTAAGTGGGAAAATGATCGAAATTATATGCTGATTTCAACGGTAAAAGCCTGTTGGAACCGACGGTTTTCTCTTTTCCTTCTTTAAGAGGTTTTGCAAAATTTTGTTATGAAATTTGCATATTTTTTCGCCTCCGCGCCTACACTCCTCCGCGCCCTCGCAAACTGCGTGATTCCTGTTTCTCCGCTCCTCTAACTGCAAGCGGCATCTATCCCGCCTAGCGGCGGGATGAACTGCCGCAGCAGTATCGTCGCTCTGTTTCGCGAAAAAGCACGGCACCGCTCTCGTACAAAAACATTTGTTTGTTCTTTTGAGAAAGTATAGCGGTCGAGTGATGAATTTTCTGCTACAGTATATCTATCGCAACGGAAGAAAGGCGCATTGCGCCCGCTCGGTTTTTTGCGCTTCACTTGCCTACCGCTTTTTCGCGGGTACGTGCGGCGTCAACATCATCTTATATGCCCTTGATCTTCGGTTTCCTTCAATGATAATCATAACTTTCTCCATATCCGTTTAGCCCATCTGAGGTTTTTAAGGGCGTACCGCCCCTAAATGCACAGAGGGTGTCGGGGTTCATTAAGGGTGCATTGCGCCCGCAAGCTTTTCCTTTTCTGCATGGGAGAGCTTTTTGATTTCGGCCTCCCGGCGGAGAGCTTCGGAGCGGCTTTCTGTGCGCTCATGCCAAACCAGCTCCACGGGGCGGCGGGATCGGGTATATTTGGCTCCGCGACCATTGTTGTGGGCGCGGATCCGTGCCGCAAGATCGGTCGTCCAGCCGCAGTACAGGGAACCGTCGGCACACCGCACCAGATAGACATGGCATTCCCGTTGTTGAACGCTTGCGCGGATCTTGGGTATGCAGTATAAAATGATGTCCCATGCAGGGTAATAGGGCAACTTGCGGAGAAACATGTCGTATCTGCCGGGGGCCAGCTGCTCGACGAGAAGGGGTAAGGAGAAAATATCCTCGGTTTTGTGATAAGCGGAGACGGCGAGAGCGGGCGCGTGGCGGGAGAGGGTCTCCCGCCCACCCATCAGCGCGGCAGCCTCTGCGCCTTCAATATCCATTTTGATCAGATCTACGGGAGCGCCGCCCAAAAGGGCGTCTATGGTAACAGAGGGAACTGTTCTGACGCGGCCTTTTTTTCGGTAAGGCGCGAGGGCGGAGGAGCGTCCCTTGCAGACGGTGAAGTCCGCTTCGCCGCAGATGTCGGAGACGGCAGCGCAGACGGCAGTCACGTTTTTCATATCCGCCGTATTGGCGGTGAGCTTTCTGTAGTTGGAGGGGTCCGGTTCTACCGCGGTGATCGACGTGTAATCGGGATGGGCGGCGGCAAAGGATAGGGCGGTGTCGCCGTCGTAGGCGCCCAGATCCAGAAAGGAGGGGGCGGCAGACAGGCAGGCGAGTGCGTCCGCCTCTTCCCTTGGGACGTGAGGCAGAAGGGAAATATCGCCTGTGAGACGGAACTCCGACACGGCGTCGAAGGTGCGGCGGGACGCATCATCGGAAAAAAGAAGGCGGGCCGTTTCCATTTCATCTCTGTGGGCTGCTGCATAATCGGCGGTAAACAATGCTCCGCCGCAAACGGGCATGTCCGGCATGACTGCGGTGTATTCCCGGGCAAGGCGTTCCATGCGGGCCATGACGTCGGGAAGGGAGGAGGCGAAGGCAGGAACGATCACCACGTCGCTGCCGAAAACGGACAGCGCATCGTCGAGAGTGCCCACCCGATAGCCGCGGAATTCGTTGCCGCGGGCAAATTCGTCGCTGGCGAAAACGCCCTCGGGACACCTCCCGAGAGCCTGCAAGTGGTCTATGATTCTCTCAGCGCCGTCGCCCATGCCGTAGATGAGCAGGGGCCGCTTTTCTGCGGCAAGCCTGCTCCACACATCTGCATAAGGTGCGCCGAGGCTAGGGGCGGGCAAAGATCATCCTCCCCGCCGAGGTTTGGAGAACGCTCGTTACGGTGATTGAAATTTTTTTGCCGATATAATCTCTTCCGTTTTCCACGACGATCATCGTGCCGTCCTCCAGATAGGCCAGCCCCTGTCCCTGTTCTTTTCCTTCGCTGACGACGGTGACGGTGAGAGCCTCTCCGGGAAGCAGCACCGGCTTGATGGCGTTGGAAAGGTCGTTGATATTGAACACGGGAACGCCCTGTACGGACGCCACCTTGTTCAGGTTAAAATCGGTGGTAATCACCTTGCCGGAAAGGTCTTTTGCGAGGCGGAGCAGCTTTACGTCCACCTCGGATACTTCCTCATAGTCCGCATCGGTAATTTCTACGGAGACGGACAGGTCGTTCTGCATTTTATTGATCATATCGAGACCGCGTCGGCCCTTGGCCCGCTTCATATTGTCGGGGGAGTCGGCAATATGCCGAAGCTCGTCCAGCACAAATTCGGGGATGACCAGAGTCCCCTCCACGATGCCCGTTTTGCAGATGTCATAGATGCGCCCGTCAATAATGGCGCTGGTATCGAGAATTTTAGCCCCAAACACCTCGCCGTCATAGGAGGCCTTTTCGGAGCGGTTTTTTCTGCTGTGGTTCAGGTCGCGGATGGCGTTCAACATTCGCGAGGAATTTTTTATAAAAATTCTCATACACAAGGACAGAGATACGATGTATACGACAATGGAAATCGGGATAGATAAAACCGGAATTTGTGAGATGGGCCAGCTTAAAATCCAAGCGATCAGCAGGCCTGTAACAAACCCCAATATGGCGAACAGGAGCTTTGTTCCCGACATTTTGGCAACGCCGCTCTCCACCCGGCTGGTGAATCCGGTGATGGCTTCCATCATGCGCCTCATGAAAATTAAAAAAATAATTCCTGTGACCAGTGAGGCGGCACAGAAGATTACAATATTTGCCCAGGGAGCCAGAAGGTCGTATAGATTGCCTGCGCCGAAAGAGGATAAAATGCTGTACACCGCTGCGACAACGCCGGGCCCGAGGGCAAAGCCGAGCAGCGTCAGTACGATTCTTATGAGGTTTTTCAATGACGACTCCTTTCACATATAGACAGATAAAATATAATTCCAGTTAAAATGATACTGGTTCAAAAGACCCTTGTCAATACAAGTGGAAAAAACTGGGAAAAGCGGCGTTTGACAAATAAGAGCCGGACGGCATATAATGAAAGCGACAAATTGAACGGAGGATGGACATGTGGGAGTAAAAGACATTTTGGCGGAGGATTTTCAAATCACCGTAGGGGAATATCTGAAACGGAACAAAAATGTTCTCGACTGCCTGACGAAATATCAGACGGCGTGTGCGAGGCTTTCCCGGGCAATAACGAAAGCGTCCACCCAGTGCGGCTGCGTTCGGATAGACGGCCGGCCGAAGACTCCCGGTATGGAAGGAGAGCTTTGCGGAGACTGCCGCGACGTGATCGAAAAAGAGATGGGAGAAGCTCTTTTTTACCTGACGGCAATCTGCAACAGTCTCGACATCAGCCTTTACGACGTGATGCTGAATGAGAAAAAAACGCTTTCCGTTCTCGGCAATTTCAGCCTGAAATAACAATTTTTGAGTTACACGGCAGATTTTGGCATCCGGCCCGCAGGGCCGGGTGTTTTTTATACAGTCTTAGCGTTGCAAAAACAAATGCTGTAAGGTATAATAAATAAATATGAAAAAAAGAAGAGAAAAACGCGATCGGAGGATATAGAAAGATGAAAAAAAGATTGCTGAGCTTGGCGCTGGCGGCGCTGTGTGCGCTGTCGCTTACGGGCTGCAATATGATATTCACAGACGAAGAGGCCGACAGGGCGCAGGTTGTAGCTAAAATCGGGGACAACGTTCTGACGAAGGGCGAGGTGAAGGATCAGATGGAGGCGGCAATGGCGTCTTACGGCATCACATCCGACTATCTGAACAGCGAGCAGGGCGAGACCATGCTGGAATCCATGAAGAACACTGTCATCGACAGCTTTGTGGAGGAGCATCTCGTCAGCGTCTACACAAAGGAGTACGGTCTCGACACGCTCACGGAGGAGCAGGAGAAGGAGATCGATGAAGAAGTCGAAAAGATGGAGCAATATATCGACGAACAGGCGCAGAGCAAGGCCGAGTCTGCAGTAGAGGAAAATCCTGATCTGGACTTGGAAACACAGAAGACATACTATAAATCCGAGATGGACGCATCCTACGGTCTGTCGAGCGGCGAATACCGCGAGGCGAAGGTGCAGGAGGCGCAGAAAGAGGCCTTGAAGGAATACCTGACAAAGGGGTATGAGCCTTCTGAGGACGACATGAAGAAGTGGTATGATGAAAATCTGAAAACGCAAAAGGAAAGCGTGGAGGAGGATCCTTCAAAGTTCATTGCAAACGCATACAACGGTCTTGCGCTGTATGCACCCGAGGGCTATCGGTATATGCGCGACATTCTGATCCCCGTTGACGACGCAACGAAGAAGGAAATCTCAGCGCTGCGGACGGAGGCGAACGCGGCGGAGAAAAATGCGACCCAGGCGGCGGAGAGCGAAGCGGCGGCAGAGACTGCTTCGGCCGATACCGCAGAGACGACGCCCTCTGAGGTATATCAGCAGGAGGCGGACGAGATCAACAAAAAGGCGGACAAGATGCGTGATGAGGCGCTGGAGAAAATCAAGACCGATGCGGAGGCGATGTTGGAGCGCACAAAGACGGAGGATTTTGACGAGCTTTTGAAAGAATCCGCCGATGCGACGATGCAGGCCGAGCCTTACAGCCAGATGGGATACTGTGTATATGAAGGCACCGTTATTTATGAGGAGGGCCTTGTTGATGCGGTGATGGCACTTCAGAAGGTGGGGGACTTGACGGGCCTGGTACCCACAGACGACGGCTATTGCATCGCCCAGTATACGACGGAACTCGTTCCCGGCGAGCAGCCCTATGAAAACGTGAAGGAGGCTATCAAAGGGCAGCTTATTACAGACAACCAGACAGAGGTATATAAAGAGAAGCTGGAGGAGTGGAAAACGGAGCAGAGTGTGGAAACCCATAAAGAGCTTTTGGGAGATCTGTTTCAGGAAAACTGAGCATAAAGACCTTGTAGAAACAAAACGAAAAGAGATACACCGCGGCAGAATTGCTGCGGTGTGTTTTTTATCGGGGGCTCCGGCAGCCATGAGTTAAAGGCTGCCTGTCTGCGCGGAGGCGGTTAAAAACAGTCCGGCAGCTTTCGGAAAAATCCGGCATTTCTTTTAAGAGGAATATATTCATATTTTTGCAGGCTTCGTTCTCGCGTATAAATTCGCCAACGCTTTCCTGCGTTCTTTGTATTACGCTTAATCGGGCAGCCTACCGCCATCTTTTCGGATGATATGTTCGTTACAAAACCGAACATGCGTGAATACAGTGCAACACCCTTTGAGAAGGTCGGCCTGCCTGAGCTTTACGTCGTTTTACCCGAGCTGCCCTGCTCTCTCGGGAGCGTTATTTGTTTACAATCCCGCAAAATTGTATTCCG
>QAKS01000071.1 GCA_003343685.1 Clostridiales bacterium
ACGCCCTATGTGGTGGGAGTGCCAATAGGTTCTATGAGAAAGCGCGTGGAGAAAGCCCTGAAGGCGGCGGAAAACGGCGAAGGATGCGGCGTTTCCTACGATGCGGACGGCGCGGAAAAAGCTGCGCAGGATATCGTCGTCGTGGGAGAGAGTGTATTTTCCCGCTCTTTGGCGCAGGCAGTAGAGGATGCGGCGGATAAAGAGGTAAGCGTCGTATGCCCGTTGGAGACAGAAATGGGGCTGTTTGCGGGCAGGGACAGGCAGGCGCAGTTTGAGGAGGAGATTGCTGCGGCGCTCCGTGGCTTCAAAATGGTGATAGCCGACCCACTCTATAGGCCTGTGGCGCCGAAAAACGCGCCGTTTATCTCCCTGCCCCATGAGGCGTTTTCGGGGCGGATGTTTCGGAAGGATATACCAAATCTGGTGGACGGATTTGACGGATTTTTAAATGATTTATTACGAGAGGTGGAGAGATGAAAACGATAACAAGAGCAATATGTTTGATAATTGCGGGGGCGTTGCTGCTGATGGCAGCGGGCTGCGCGGGTGGAAGTGCAAAGACAGGCACAAAAGCCGCAGCAGATTCCGCCAAAACGGACGGCGAAACGATTACTGTGACAGACCATCACGGAGATACGGTCGTGCTGCCGAAAAAAATTGAGAGAATCGTCGTGACGGACATTCTGCCGCTGCCCTCTGTGCTTTCCGTCTTTTTTGACTCTGCGGAAAAAATCGTCGGCATGGCGGACACCAGCATGAACGCGGCGGAAAACAGCCTGCTTTCAGAGCTGTATCCAGAGATTCTGGATGCAGAGACAGGCTTTATGGAAGGCGGAACAGTCAACGTGGAGGAGCTTTTAAAGCTGGAGCCGGATGTGGTTTTTTACAATGCGACAAGCAGGGAGCTGGGGGATCAGCTGAAAAATGCGGGCTTTAATGCTGTGGCAATATCGGTCAATAAATGGGAATATAATGCGATCGAAACGCTGAACAACTGGATAACACTTTTAAGCGAAATGTTCCCGGATAACGACAAAGCAGAGCAGGTGAAAAAGTACAGCAACGAAACGTATGAGATGATACAGTCCCGCGTCGCAAATCTTTCCGCCGGGGAAAAGGTGCGTACATTCTTCCTTTTTAAATACAGCGATACCGACATGATGACGTCGGGAAAACTGTTCTTCGGACAGTGGTGGGCAGACGCCATCGGCGCTGTCAATGTTTCGGAGGAGCTGACGCAGGATAATTCGATTGAAGTCAATATGGAGCAGGTCTATGGCTGGAATCCGGAGCTTGTTTTCATCACAAACTTTACAACAGCACAGCCGGAGGATCTCTATCATAATACAGTAGGAGCCTACGACTGGAGCGCTATTGAGGCCGTAAAGAGCGAGCGGGTTTACAAAATGCCCATGGGCATGTACCGCAGCTATACGCCGGGCGTCGATACGCCCATTACACTCAAATGGCTTGCGAAAACGGCATATCCGGAGCTGTTTGAAGACATTGATATTACGCAGGAGACGAAAACGTATTATAGGGATATCTTTGGTATCGACCTGACCGATGAGCAGGCGGAGGCCATCTTTGCGCCCGTTGCCGACGCGGGGAGCGGCTTTCAAAACGGCTGATAGAAAAAGAGTGAAAGATATGAAAGGTTCGGATACATTTTGTAATGAAGTAAATGCACGTTGAAAAACAGCAAACCCGCAGGCCACGCCTGCGGGTTTAAAATACGGCTGTCGGTTTTTCTTAGATGGAAAAAAACATCTTCTGGCTGTCCACAATCGCCTCGTTTTCCGCCGGCGCTTTGCGTTTATAACTGCCGTCCGACTTTTGGATGCGGGCTTTTGTGTTATCGGCAAGCATCGTGTCCAGCATGGTCAGCAGCTGGCGTCTGATATTCGGGGCCTCGACAGGAGCGGCGATTTCGATGCGGCGCTGTGTGCTCCTGGTCATCCAGTCGCCTGAAGAGATATAAATTTCGCTTTCTTCGCCTACGCCGAAGCAGTAGATGCGGGAATGCTCAAGAAAGCGTCCGACAATGCTGATAACGTGAATGTTATCGGTTTTTCCCTCAATGCCGGATCGCAGGCAACAGATACCTCTGACGATCAGATTGACGGACACACCGCTCTGGCCGGCCTCAATAAGCTTGTCGATCAGATATTTGTCCGACAGGGAGTTGACCTTGATGGTGATTGCAGCCGAAAGCCCGTTTTGCTGACGTTCAATTTGCCTGTCAATTTTCTGAACAAGCCTGTCTGTGAAGGCAAGAGGGGCGATGAGAAGCTTTTTGGGATCGGCTGTTGTCGTGCTCATGGCAATATTTCGGAAAAACATCGCGGCGTCGTTTCCGATATCCATATCAGATGTAATCAGACAAAGATCGGTATACTGAGCCGCCGTCTTTTCATTGTAATTTCCCGTACCAATCTGGGTGATATACTGGACGCCGCCTTCGTCACTGCGGCGGGTGATCAGGCAAAGCTTGCTGTGCGTCTTGTATTCGTCCAGTCCATAGGACAGGGTAATCCCGGCATCCTCAAGCTGGGAGGCCCAGTTGATATTGTTTTCCTCGTCAAAACGGGCGCGCAGCTCCACCATACAGAACACATCTTTGCCGTTTTCCGCAGCACGTATCAGGGACGCGATGACCTTGCTGGACGATGCGACACGGTACAGTGTAATCTTGATGGAAACGACGTTGGGGTCGCAGGAAGCTTCGTCCAAAAGCCGTATAAAATGCCGCATACTCTCGTAAGGATAAGAAAGAAACAGATCCTTTTCCATAGCCTGCGCCATGACGGGCCGATCAGGAGACAAAAACAGAGGCGCTCTCTGAACGAGGGGAGGGAAGAAGCACTCTTCCGGCAGTACCTTTTTTGCCTGCGATTCCATTTTAAATGCAAATTTCAAATCGAGAGGCATCTTTTGGATAAACACCTGATCGGGCGAAAGATCCAGTTTTTTAACGAGATAAGCGATAAGCTCGGAATCGTTGGAGCCGCGGACATCAAGGCGAACGGGAGCCAGCTTTTTACGCGCCTTTAACAACGCCTTCATGGCGTCGCGGTAGTCAATGTCCTCGTCGAAAAGGCCTTCAATGACGTCAATATCTGCATTTCTGGTGACCTTGAAAATCAGCTTGTTGATAATATCGTATTTACTGAAAATATTCTCGGCAAAATACAGAAGCAGATCCTCTATCAGGCAGAAACGTACACGGCCTCCCGGGAGCGCAATGATGCGCGGCAGAGCTGAGGGAACGGGAATCAGCCCAAAGCGCAGGGATGAACTCTTGGACGACAGATGAACGCCGATAAACTGCTCCAGATTTGGCAGAAAAGGAAAGGGATGCCGTTTGTCAATGACGGACGGGGATATCAGCGGCTTTACCTCATTTTTAAAATAGGAGGAGAGAAATTTTATGTCATCGTCCCCTGCATTTTCAGGACGAACATATTCGATTCCCGCTTTTGCAAGGTCGCCGAGGACGCCTTTGCAGAGCTTATCCTTTCTGGGAATCAGCTCGCGGACCTTTTTAAAGATCGCGCTGAGCTGCTCGGAAGGAGTCATTCCGGTTTTGTTATCGGTCTTGATTTCGGGTATGAGCGCCTGGTCGGACAGCGTTCCGACGCGAACCATAAAAAACTCGTCCAAATTGCTGGTAAAAATAGAAACAAACTTAATGCGCTCATAGAGAGGATTCGAACGCGCCTCATCCAGTACACGTGCATTAAATTCGAGCCAGCTCAATTCCCGGTTAATATACAGACTTTTCGCCATGAAACTATCTCCTTATCAGCTAGTTTTATATGAGGTCTCAGCCGTCAGCTTTTACAGAAGGCCTCCAGCTGCCCAATATGTACAGCGACTCCGGCAGGCGACGGACCGCCGACGATGCACCTGCTGTTGATACACGTCTCAAGAGAGATGGCGTCGAATACATCTTCGTCGAATACATCAGAGAACTCCCGCAGCTCGCTCAGGGACAAATCACCAAGAGCCAGCCCATTTTGTTCGCAGTGCAATACGAGCCGCCCGAGTATCGCATGGGCATCCCGGAAAGGGAGTCCTTTTTTGACAAGATAATCTGCAGCGTCGGTCGCGTTGGTGAAGCCTTTCCCGGCGGCATTCAGCATATTCTCTTTTCGGAACGTCACTGTGCTGATCATATCGGTAAATACATGAAGGGAGCACAGCAGGGTATCCGCAGCGTCAAACACACATTCTTTATCCTCCTGCATGTCTTTATTATAGGCCAAAGGCAGGCCTTTCATAACGGTAAGCAGAGACATGAGAGAGCCGTAAACACGCCCGGTTTTCCCGCGGATCAGCTCGGCCATATCCGGGTTCTTTTTCTGGGGCATGATACTGGAGCCGGTGGAAAACGCATCATCCATGGAGATAAAGGCAAATTCCCCGGTTGACCAGAGGATCAGTTCCTCACAAAAACGGGACAGATGCATCATCGTGATAGAGGCGGCAGAGAGAAATTCCAGGGCAAAATCCCGGTCGGAGACGCCGTCCAGGCTGTTGGGCGTAACGGCTGAAAAGCCAAGCTCGTCCGCAACCGCCGCACGATCCAGCGGGTATGTGGTGGCGCAGAGCGCTCCGGAGCCGAGGGGCATGAAGTCCGTACGGGCCAGACAATCCTGAAAACGAGTGCAGTCGCGCTTAAACATTTCCGCATAGGCCGCCATATAGTGCCCGAGAGTCGTGGGCTGGGCTTTTTGAAGGTGGGTATAGGCGGGCATGATTGTTCCGGTATTTGCTTTTGCTATTTTGCAGAGCGCTAAAATGAGACTTTTCAATTTTTCAATAGCCTCGTTTTCACGGGCTTTCATATACATGCGAAAATCCAAAGCTACTTGATCGTTGCGGCTGCGGCCCGTGTGCAGGCGTTTTCCGGCGTCACCGATACGCTCGGTCAGAAGCCGCTCCACATTCATGTGAATATCTTCATCATGGGGAGAAAATTCTACTTTTCCGTCGTCTATATCTTTCAGAATGGATTCAAGTCCTTCTATTATTTTGCCGGCTTCATGCGGCTCAATGATACCTTGCCTGCCCAGCATGCGGGCATGGGCGATGCTTCCCGTTATATCTTCGCGGTACATTTTCTGATCAAACGATATGGAAGAATGAAAGCTCTCCGCAAATTCGTCCGTATTTTTTGAAAATCTGCCGCCCCAAAGTTTTGCCATTGTATACTGCCTTTCCTCGTGTTTTTAATGTGTATTATTATAGTATATTCACGAATTTAATTCAACATTTGTGCATCCAAAAAACGCATTATTTCCCACATTTTACAGAAACCTTACACTGGCAGAAGAGCCGCCCGCCAGAGCCCGGAAAGGCGGGACAGTGAGAAAGAGGCATTTGCCGCACTGGTAGACGGGAGCTTAACGGCGGGAACACCTGTCTGTGAAAAAGAGTATTTCATATAGAGGCCGTATGCGGTGGTGCCGTTACACAAAATGCGCTCCACCGGAGCGACGGAAAGAATGCGCGTCAGGTCATTTGGAACGACGTTACGGATGGAGCTGTCCGACGAACCCGCAATATCGCAGGAGGCGATCACGTCCCACAGAGCAATGTGGTGCGCCAGCAGAAAAGCCGTTTTTTCCGCCGTTGACAGGGGCGGAATTTCGCAAAATACATCTGCCAGAACGCGCCAGAACCGATTTTGCGGATGCGCGTAAAAAAACTCGGCTTCCCGCGATTTGACAGACGGGAAGGAGCCGAGTATCAGTGTTTTGCATTGCCCGTCAAAAACGGGCGGGATATTGTGCTGTTCCAAAATTATTTTAATTATTTTGCGTCAGGGTTTTTTTGCTTCATCAGTGCATGAACCTTGAGAGGCAGGCCGAGCAGGTTGATGAAGCCGGCGGAGTCGGTCTGATCATAGACGTGATCCTCGCCGAACGTCGCAATTTCCTCGCTGTAGAGGGAATAGGGCGATTTGATTCCGGCAGAAACACAGTTGCCTTTATACAGCTTCATGCGTACAGTGCCCGTCACGTTCTGCTGTGTGCTGTCCACAAAAGCGGAGAGAGCCTCGCGCAGGGGGGAGTACCAGAAACCGTCGTATACCAGCTCAGCAAATTTGTTTGATACGCCCTGCTTATAGTGCATTGTCTGACGATCCAGCGTCAGCGATTCCAGTGCTTCATGTGCCTTATAGAGGATGGTTCCGCCGGGCGTTTCATATACGCCACGGGACTTCATGCCGACGAGACGGTTTTCGACCATATCGTCTATGCCGATGGCGTTTTCGGCGCCAATGGCGTTGAGCTGCTTGACCAGTTCAACCGCCTCTGTCTTTTTGCCGTCGAGAGAGACGGGAATGCCTTTTTCAAAACCAATTTCAATATAGGCAGCCTTGTCGGGCGCCTTTTCCAGTGTATTGCAGATGAGAAGCAGATCGTCCTTTGGCTCGTTCCAGGGATCTTCCAGATCGCCGCCCTCGTGGGAGAGATGCCAAATATTCGCGTCCATGCTGTAGGGCTTTTCCTTAGTGACGGGAATTTCGATATTCCGCGCTTTTGCATAGTCGATTTCCTCATCGCGGGATTTGATATCCCAGATACGCCAGGGAGCGATAATGTCGAGATCGGGTGCGAGAGCTTTGATGGTCAGTTCAAAACGAACCTGATCGTTGCCCTTGCCGGTTGCGCCGTGACAGATGGCCTGCGCCCCTTCTTTGCGGGCAATCTCTACCAATCGCTTGGCAATGATGGGGCGGGCAGTAGACGTACCCAGCAGATATTTCCCCTCGTATACGGCGCCTGCCTTGACGGTGGGGAAGATCACATCTTCAACATATTCCTTTGTGAGGTCTGCAATATAGCATTTGCTGGCGCCTGTGCGCTTCGCCTTCTCTTCCAAGCCGTCAAGCTCTTTGCCCTGGCCCACGTCGCCTGCGACGGCGATGACTTCACAATCGTAGTTTTCCTTAAGCCACGGAATGATGATCGATGTATCGAGACCGCCGGAATATGCGAGAACCACTTTATCAAATTTTTTCATCATTACACCCTCCAATATGTTATCAAAACTTATTTTTTATAATTATACAACTATATGAATATTTATGCAAGTGTTTTTTGAAAAAAACAGAAAATATTTTGTTAAAATACAAATAAAAACGAAAAAGAGATGTATACAGCTTACAAGAACGGCATTTGACATCAGCACCGTTTCCTATATACTATATAAAGTAACGGGATTGAAGGAAGAAAAAACGGTATGGTAATATTGGGAATTGACCCCGGCCTTGCGACAGTCGGATACGGGGCGCTTGAAAGTGAACACAGAAAGATGAAGCTGTTGGATTTCGGCATTATTTCGACGCCGGCAAAAATGCTTTTATCCGAACGGCTGGATATCATTTATGACAGCATGATTACGCTGCTCGATCGGTTTCAACCGGATGCAATCGCCTTTGAAGAGCTTTTTTTTGCAAAAAACGTTAAAACAGGTATTGCCGTAGCGCATGCCAGAGGGGTGCTGATGACGGCGGCGTACAAAAGGACAAAAGAGCTTTACGAGTATACACCTTTGCAGGTGAAGCAGGCGGTGGTGGGCTATGGACGGGCGGAAAAAATTCAAATTCAGATGATGGTGAAAAATACGTTTGGACTGAAGGAAATTCCGCGGCCGGACGACGCGGCGGATGCGGTGGCAATCGCCATGTGCCATGCGCAGAGTGCCGGATTTGCACAGGATTTTAAAATATAAGAGTCAGGGGATAGATAATATGTACGCATATTTAAGAGGTACGGTCGGAATGACCGGTGAAAATACGATCGTGGTGGACTGCGGCGGCGTAGGATATGAGGTTTTGACGACGAAAACGGCAGCGGCAAAGAGCAAAGCCGGCGACGAGGTGACTATCTACACATATTTAGCGGTCAGAGAAGACGACATGACGCTTTACGGCTTCCCCTCTATGGAGGAGAAGGCCATGTTCCGTCAGCTTACGGGGATATCCGGAATCGGGCCGAAGGCGGGATTGGCAATTCTTTCGGAGATGTCGGTGAGCGACGTGGCCTCGGCGGCAATCTCAGGTGATGCAAAAGCCTTTTCACGGGTAAGCGGCATCGGCAAAAAGACTGCGGATCGCATAGTGCTGGAACTGAAGGACAAGATGGACGTGAAAATGGCTGTGAGCGCTGAGGGCAGCGCAGCTGCGGACAGGCCGCAGGAGCGTGGCGCTGCACAGGACGCGGTCGACGGATTGATCGGTCTCGGATATACGAAGGCGGAGGCGGTTGCCGCAGTCAATACAGTGAAGGAACTGGCGGATACGCCGGAGGATATTATGATATTAGCGCTGAAGCGCATAGGAATGTAGGTATTGTATGGAAGATAACAGCAGAATTATATCCGGTTTTGCCTCGGATACGGAGAAACAGCGGGATGCGGCCTTGCGGCCGAAAACCCTTCTTGAATATATCGGGCAGGCTAAGGTGAAGGAAAAGATGGAGATATTCATCTCGGCGGCAAAACAAAGGGGGGATGCGCTCGATCACGTGCTGCTCTATGGGCCGCCGGGACTGGGCAAGACAACATTGTCTCATATTATCGCCAATGAAATGGGCGTCAACCTGTGTACAACCCAAGGGCCTGCCATTGAGAGAGCGGGAGATTTGGTATCGCTGCTGACAAATCTTGAGCAGGGCGACGTGCTGTTTATAGATGAGATTCACCGAATCAACGCGACGGCGGAAGAAAAGCTGTATCCGGCGATGGAGGATTTTGTATTTGATATGATCGTAGGAAAAGGCCCCAGCGCCAGATCATTTCGCTTTGACGTGCCCCGTTTTACACTGGTAGGGGCGACAACCAGAGCGGGAATGCTGACATCGCCTATGCGGGATCGGTTTGGCATTATCTGCCGTCTGGAGCTGTACAGCGACGACGAGCTGAAACAGATTATAGACCGTTCCGCTTCGCTGGAGGAGATACACATTGATGACGAAGGGGCTTTTGAGATTGCCCGCAGGTCCAGAGGAACCCCCAGAATTGCAAACCGTCTTTTGCGGCGGGTACGGGATTATGCGGAAATACGGGCAAATGGCGTGATTACAAAAGAGGTAGCCGATGAGGGGCTGAAAATGCTGGAGGTGGACGGCATGGGTCTCGATAATGTGGACAGGCGCGTCCTGCATACGATATTGACGATGTTCGGCGGCGGGCCGGTGGGGCTTGATACGATCGCGGCAGCGACCGGTGAGGAGTCCGGAACAATCGAGGACGTTTACGAGCCGTTCCTGATACAGAAGGGTTTTTTGATGCGAACCCCACGGGGGAGAATGGCGACACCTGCCGCTTATGAGCATATGGGGATTCCGATAACGGACAGAGAAGAAGCACGACAGATGGGACTGTTTGAGGTGAACGATGAAGACGAGTGATTTCTATTATGATTTGCCGGAGGAGTTGATTGCCCAGACGCCTGTGGAGCCGCGCGATTCTTCGCGCCTGCTCGTTTATCACAGAGACTCGGGACAGGTAGAGCACCGCGTTTTTCGGGATGTGACAGAATACATGAATCCGGGAGACGTGATGGTCATTAATGATACGAAGGTGATTCCGGCGCGGTTGTTCGGGACAAAAACGGGAACGGGAAGAAGTGTTGAGTTCCTGCTGCTGACGCGCCTGTCGTCAGATAGATGGGAGATTATCATGCGGCCGGGCAGAAAATTCAAGCCGGGCGACCATGTATCGTTTGGAGAGAGGCTTTCCGCCGAGATTTTGGAGAAGAAGGACGGCGGTGTAACAGAGATTCGCTTTGAATTTTCAGGTGTTTTTGAAGAGATATTGGACGAACTGGGTCAGATGCCCCTGCCGCCGTACATCACCGAGAGGCTGGAGGACAAGACCCGCTATCAAACGGTATATGCCAAAGAAAACGGAAGCGCTGCTGCACCGACAGCCGGCCTGCACTTTACGCCGGAGCTGCTGAAAAAGATAAGAGAAAAGGGAATTGTAATCGCTCCGGTGCTGCTGCATGTAGGGCTGGGGACGTTTCGCCCGGTGAAGGTGGACGATGTGGAGCAGCACACCATGCACAGCGAATATTACAGCGTGAGCAAGGAAAGCGCGGATGCAATCAACCGTGCCAAAGAAAACGGCGGGCGGGTGATTGCCGTGGGAACGACATCTGTGCGTACGCTGGAAAGCGTCTCTGATGAAAACGGGCATATTGAGCCGCAGAGCGGACATACGAACATCTTTATTTATCCCGGCTACAGGATGAAATGTGTCGACAGCCTTATCACGAATTTTCATTTGCCGGAAAGCACGTTGATTATGTTGGTTGCCGCCATGACAGGAAGGGATCAGATACTCGATGTATACAAGACGGCAGTAGAGCAGAGATATCGTTTTTTCAGCTTTGGTGATGCAATGCTGATAGAGTGAGCATTTGATTTAAATTGCACGCGAAAGCCGGAAAAGAGGGGGCATTGGACTGAGTGAAAAAGCTTTATAGATGAGAAAAGAGCATAAAAATTCTCCGGATTTACCGGAGAATTTTTCGATATAACTTATTTATGCCTGCGTTTCTTCTTCGTTAGCCTCATCGGATGACTCCGTCTCTGCTTCCTCATCCTCATCGACCATCATGCATTCTTCGCAGTCGCAAAAAACATCTTCATACTGCTGGGCAAGATAGATCCTCTTTGTAAGGAGACGAACAACTTCCGCAATACCGATGATAATGGCGGGGTAAACAAGCTGGGACGCCACATACTGGAAAATAGTTTCGAACGTCAATGCACTTCCGGCCAGAGCGGCGCTGGAGGCGCTCGTTATAATGGCGACAACGACGTTGACCAGATAGAGAAGTGCACAAAAATAGAGCACCCAGACGACTACATTAGCGAATCCTTTTTTCATTTCATTAATCCTCTCAAAATATATTTTATTGATTGACGCAAATTATTGACCGCCGCAATTATTCCGCACTATCGGTCATGTTGATTTCCATATCCGAAAATTCTGCGGTGTCGACGATATCTCCATGTCCTGCTGTGGAATGAACCTCTGTAGGAGAAGCAGGCGCACTGCATGCCACTGTGGCAAACGCGAAAAGGGCAATATATAAAACTGCCGATATGAGTGCAAAAAGATTTCTGAATTTCATACTGACTATCTCCCGGAGTTTTTGACGTATCTATTATGATACAATGGAGAATAACGTTTGTCAAATATAAAACAGATCGAATTTATTTCAGTATGGAAATATGACCGATCACAGGCAGGGGCTTTTCCAACTCGTTTACAGCGTTTACGATACCGTAAATGGAAAGGCCGATAAAGGCGAGCCAGCCTACTCCTAACACAGCGGAGACAATACTGCCAAGAACGGACCAGATTGCTCCAAGCACGCTGCTGATGATACCGGCGGTAATACCGTAGGCGATTTCAAAGATAAACAGAACAAGCCCCTGGTTGGCATGATATTTGATAAATCCGGATTGCTTCATCATGACGATGGGGACGACTACAAGCGCGCCAATATACGCAAAGACGGAGAAAATTTTATTTTCGTCCGTACTGCCTGCGGGAGCGCCGCCGGCCTCGGAGGAGGCTGCGCCTGCAGGCGTTACAGGAGCGCCGCAGTGGGAACAGAATTTTGCATGATCGCTCACCGGAGCGCCGCATTTTTCACAGAACATCTTTTTTTACCTCTTTTTATTTTATTTTCTGCTGAGTTCCAAATCATCCGAAGAGACGGTTTTCAGCTCTTTTTTATTCATCAAATCGTACATAACGGGAACAATATACAGCGTGAGCAGCGTTGCGTAGATAAGCCCGCCGATGCATACAATGGCGATGGGCTGCATCATGCTTGTGCCTACGCCGGAAGCAAATGCCATCATGACGAGCCCCAGTATTGTCGTGATCGAAGTCATCATAATAGGACGCATACGTGTAACTCCTGCTTCGGCAATGGCTGAACGCTTTTCCATGCCACCGAGACGCAACTGGTTGATATAATCTACCAGTACGATGCCATTATTGACGATAATGCCGCAGAGCATGACAAAACCGACTACAGAAATCACGCTGATCTCTTTGCCGGTCATAGCAAGGGCGAAGAGTCCGCCGGTAAAAGCCAGCGGTATGGTAAACATAACGATAAACGGAGATTTTAAAGACTGGAACTGAGCCACCATCACCAAATACACCAGTATAATGCCAAGGACAAGCATGAGAAGCAGGTCGGAAAGAGAATTCATAATACTCTCGTTTTCGCCGGTAAACTCGTATGTTACGCCGGCAGGCAGCGCCAAGGAAGAAAAGGTTTTTTCGGCCTCCTGTGTCACAAGAGAGACATTGTGGGACTCATCCACGCCTGCAGTTATTTGTAAATAGCGTTTCTGACCGATCCTTTGGATGGAAGAAAACGTTTTGCTCTGCTCAATGTCGGCAATGTCGACGATTTTAATGCTTTTTTCTTCCTCCTCTCCATCCTTATTCGTTTCC
>QAKS01000035.1 GCA_003343685.1 Clostridiales bacterium
GCAAGGGAAATGATGTAAATGCTAAGGCTTCGGAAGCTGCTGATGTAAAAGCTGAGCCGGAGAAGATTGATTTTTCAGGTGTGAAAATCGAGCCTTTATTTGAAGAAATGGTGGATTTTGATACCTTTGCTAAATCGGATTTCAGAGCAGTTAAAGTTAAAAAATGTGAAGCAGTTCCGAAGAGCAAAAAGCTCCTGAAATTCGTCTTAGACGACGGTACAGGAACTGATAGAGTTATTTTAAGCGGTATTCACGAGTATTACGAGCCGGAGGAGTTGGTGGGAAAAACTTGTATCGCAATTACAAATCTCCCTCCGAGACCGATGATGGGAATTGATTCCTGCGGTATGCTGATTTCTGCCGTACACGAAACGGAAGGTGGGGAAGGACTGAATCTGTTGATGGTAGATGACAGAATTCCGGCAGGTGCAAAGCTGTACTAAAACGGGATGTACTTTATTGTTGGAGGTTTTTAAATTTGTGTTTTGATACCATTTTCAACAGTAATTTGTAATATCTATAAAAGAGTACATTGTTTGATTAGAGGAAGCCGAGATAGCTGAGGTGCAAAAGTGCAGAGACACGGATTAAATGTTGCGAGATTTATATTGTATATACTGGGTAAATGCCTTGCCGTCGGTCTGGCAGTATTGGCAGTGGTTCTGGCTTTCCATACTGCGGTTAATTCGAGCAACGTTTATATGGTCGCGAAGGACGCGTTTGCAAAGAGGACCTCTGTGATTCTGATGCCTGTGGACAACAGTGATACGGAATTGCTGCCGAAGATTTATACGGAGGGATATTTGGCTAAGTCCGGCTTGGCGGACGATATGTCTAATGCAGACTATAAAATATCCAACTATGTGGAGCGCACGGATGTTTCGGTAGCGGTCGTCTGGCCTTGGTATAAGAAAGTTCAGATTGAGGCAACCAATATTGTAGACTCTATCTCTGCTTCTATATCGGATACGGCAGACATGTCCGACTTCAAGCAGGTAGAAAGCTTTATTTCCAGCGGGAAGTACAGAGTCACGCTGGTAAAAACGGAGATAAAAAATGACGACGGTTCCGCACAGGAGAGATGGATGGTTGACGACATAGAGCTGTTGGAAGAGGTTACCCCCGATCATGTGGAGCCGGTGCCCACACCCGCGCCGAAAGCTGAGGAGAGCGTAGACGAAGGCTTTGTCGATGAAACGGTGGACGAGCCCGCGGTCGACGAAGAGGGCCTTACGGATGAGGAAGGAACGGGCGACGAAACCGATACGGCCGGAGAATGACGAACAAATGGAAGGATACGGTTTCTAGCATTGCAGCATAAAGAGCCTCTTGGACTAAGAGGCTCTTTGGTTTTCGCCAAATCCATGCGAAAGAAATGTTTTGGACTGTTATAATGCAAGAATAAGAATAAGAAGAGGAAGATGAAGATGGACATTTATGGCGGAGAAAATATTCTGCTGGCGCCGCTGGCGGGGATTACAGACAAATATATGCGGCAGTTGGCGGCTGAGCAGGGGGCGGACTTTACTTTTACAGAGATGATCAGCGCAAAAGGTACGATTTACAGAAATGCCCAGACGCATAAGCTGCTGGAAAAGAGTCCGGCAGAGAAAAAACTTGGCGTACAGTTGTTTGGCAGAGAGCCTGCGATTATGGCGGAAGCTGTTAAAATGATTGAGGACAGCTGCGGGGACGATATTGCGCTGTTTGACGTCAACATGGGCTGCCCCGTGCCGAAGGTGGTAAACAACAAAGAGGGGTCTGCGCTGATGCGGGAGCCGATGCGGGCTGCGGCAATTGTGCGAGCGATGAAAAAGGCGACGAATAAGCCGGTTACGGTGAAAATACGGCTGGGAATGGGCGAGAATACAGCGGTGCGTTTTGCCGTGTTTATGGAGGAGGCCGGCGCGGACGCCATCACGGTGCACGGAAGGCTTCGCGAACAATATTACAGCGGTAAGGCGGACTGGGATACCATTGGAGAGGTGAAAAATGCCGTTTCGATTCATGTGAACGCAAACGGCGACGTATTCCGGCCGGAGGATGCCAAAGCCATTTTGGAGCATACGGGCGCAGACGGCGTAATGGTTGCCCGCGGCGCTCTCGGAAATCCTTTTCTATTCAGGCAGATTGCGGAATATTTTGCGTCCGGGGAATACCGGCCGGTATCGCTTGCGGAACGGGCCTCTATGGCAATACGCCATGCAAAGCTGGTCGTGGAGGGAGAAGGAGAATATTACGGAATCAAGGAGATGCGCAAGCACGGCGCATGGTATATTAAGGGAATGAAGGGAGCGGCTTCCGCGCGGGACAGGATTGTCCGCGCCGCGACACTGGATGAGTTTTGTGATATCATGAAGCATATCGCGGAATAGAGATTGCATTCACAGAGCTGTTGATGTATAATGCTCGTCAGAGGTAAAAATGAAAGATTATCTGATTGGTATCGACTGTGGCTCCACTACAGTTAAATGCGTCGTATTGGACAGCGAAAGCGGCGAAATACTTTACAAAAAATATAAACGACACCATTCAAAGGTAAAGGAAGAGGTCGTCAGCCAGTTGGCGGAAATCAAAGACATCGTTAGAAACGGCACTGTCCGGGCGGCGATTTCCGGTTCGGCGGGTCTTGGCTTGGCAGAAAGCGCCGGGCTTCCATTTGTACAGGAGGTCTTTGCCACAAAGGCAGCGTGCGACGAGCTGCTGCCGGGTTTGGATGCGGTGCTGGAGCTGGGCGGCGAGGATGCGAAAATACTGTTTCTTACCGGCGGCAGCGAGGAGAGAATGAACGGCTCCTGTGCCGGAGGGACGGGCGCCTTTATAGACCAGATGGCATCTCTTCTCGATGTGACCGTAACGGAACTGGATCAGCTGTATGAAGGGCACAAGCATATCTATAATATTGCGTCGCGCTGCGGCGTTTTTGCAAAATCAGATATTCAGCCCCTTTTGAATCAGGGCGCAAGAAAAGAGGATATTTCCGCCAGTATTTACCAAGCCATTGTCGGACAGACCATATCCGGCTTGGCGCAGGGCAGGCAGCTTGTGGGAAAAATTGCTTTTCTGGGCGGCCCCCTGACCTTTCTGAACGGACTTAGAGACAGGTTTGTAAAGACGCTGAAATTGAATGAAAACGAGGCGGTATTTCCGGAGAATGCCGAGTATTTTGTCGCTATGGGCGCGGCTTATCTGGCGCGAAAAAGCGAATATACCGACTATAATACGGTGGCGCCGGCGATTGCAAGGGTCCGTCGCTCCAATATAGGAGGATCGCTGCCGAGCCTGTTCAAATCCATGGAGGAGTACAGGGAATTTGCGGAACGGCACGAAAGGGATTCCGTCGAAGAACTGGATATGGAAAGTTACAGCGGGGATGTCTGGCTGGGGATTGACGCCGGATCGACTACGACAAAGCTTACGCTGATTTCAGATGACGACAGAATACTCTATTCCTATTATGCGCCGAGTAAGGGCGACCCCATTACGACAATCAAGGGGCAGCTTATAAAGATTTATGACAAGATGGGGGATCGGATCAGGATTGCGGGATCGGCAGTGACAGGCTATGGCGAAGAGCTGCTGAAGAACGCTTTCGATATTGACGTGGGGATCGTCGAGACGGTGGCACATCTGCACGCTGCACAGCATTTCTGTCCGGATGTGGACTTCATTGTCGACGTCGGCGGGCAGGATATGAAATGCTTTAAGCTGAAGGACGGTACGATTGATTCAATCATGCTGAACGAGGCATGCTCCTCGGGATGCGGGAGCTTCATTGAAACGTTTGCCCGGGCACTGGGTTACAATGCGCAGGAATTTGCAACGTTGGGTCTGTTTGCGGAGCACTGCGTCAATCTGGGTTCCCGCTGCACTGTGTTCATGAACTCCAGCGTCAAGCAGGCGCAGAAGGACGGCGCGACGGTGGAGGACATCAGTGCGGGGCTGTCTGTGAGCGTCGTTAAAAATGCACTGTATAAGGTAATACGGGCGCGCAGCCCTCAGGATATCGGCGAGCATATTGTCGTGCAGGGCGGCACGTTTTTAAACGACGCGATTTTGCGCGCCTTTGAAATGGAAACGGGGCGCGATGTGATACGGCCCACCATTGCAGGGCTGATGGGCGCTTACGGTGCGGCGCTCTACGTGAAAAAGTTGGGCGTTTCCCGTTCAACCATCATTTCAAAAGAAAAGCTGGAACAGTTTACACATACATCCAAAGCGTCACGGTGCAAGGGCTGTGAAAATAATTGCAGAATAACGATTAACTCTTTCGGCGACAGAAAATATATTTCCGGAAATAAGTGCGATAAAATGACGCGGGGCGCCAATACGGAAGAGCTGCCGAACTGTTATCGGTATAAAAGAGAGCTGCTGTTTGACGGCGAGAGCAGGAATATCAATACGGGAAGGCCGATTGGACTGCCGATGGGGCTCAATATGTATGAAAATCTTCCGTTTTGGAGGGCAATTCTGGAGGAAATGGGCTTTTATGCTGTCACATCCGGAAAGTCGACGAGAGAGCTTTATATAGAAGGACAGCACACAATACCGTCCGATACGGTCTGCTACCCGGCGAAGCTCATGCACGGACATGTGGAACGGCTGATTCATATGGGTGTGAAGGACATATTTTATCCGTGCATGCCATATAATTTTGACGAGAAGCTGGGAGACAACAATTACAACTGCCCGGTAGTCGCCTATTATCCTGAGTTGATTGCCGCCAACGTCGGCGAGCTGTCATCCGTCAGCTTCCATATGCCTTATTTCGGACCGCACAGGAAGCGCTATTTCACAAAGAGAGTGGCGGATTATTTCGAAGAGAAATTCGGAATTGCCAAAGGCGTGGCCAAAAGGGCGGTACAGGCCGGGTTTGAGGCTTATGCGCGATATAAAGAGAAGGTGTTTGCCTATGGCGACGAGGCCATTCGGTTTGCGAGAGAAACAGGAAGGCAGCTGATCATTCTGGCGGGCAGACCTTACCACGTGGATGAGGAGATCAACCACGGCATTGACAAGCTGCTGGAAATGTTGAACTGTGTTGTGATCAGTGAAGACGCGATACGCCCCGGCGGTGGGACAAAGCCGAAGGTGCTGAATCAGTGGACCTATCACGCGCGGCTGTATGAGGCGGCAAGGTATGCCGTGGAGCATGACGATACGGATCTTGTGCAGCTGGTATCCTTTGGATGCGGACTGGATGCAGTGACGACCGATCAGGTCAAAGATATTTTGCAGGGTGGGAACAAGCTGTATACGCAGATCAAGATAGATGAAATCAGCAATCTGGGCGCCGTGAAGATCAGGCTGCGGAGCCTGATTGCGGCGGAGGAGATTAAAAGGAATACGCAATATGGAACGGCAAAGGGATAAGGACGGAAGAGTCATATTTACAGAGGAGATGAGGAAGGAGTTCACAATCCTCGCTCCGGTCATGTCGCCGATTCATTTCGGCATTATAGAGAAGGTATTTACAAATCACGGTTACAATCTTAAGATGCTCTATACGACCAATAAGGAAATTGTGGATACCGGACTACAGAACGTACACAACGACACGTGTTATCCGGCGCTTCTTGTGGTGGGGCAGCTTCTGGAGGCGATTAACAGCGGTGAATATGACAAAAGCAAGCTGGCGGTGATGATCACCCAGACGGGTGGAGGCTGCAGAGCGTCCAACTACATTCATCTCTTGCGGCGGGCGCTGAAGAAAAATGGGCTGGACTATATTCCTGTTATCTCACTCAATGCGACCGGAATGGAGAAGAACCCCGGGTTTAAGCTGAATCTTCAGTTTTTGGCGGAGCTGATGTATGCGGTCATCTATGGAGATGCGCTGATGCTCCTTTCTCATCAGACGAGACCTTATGAGGTGCATAAGGGCGATACGGACGCTCTCATAAAAAAGTGGACGGACAGACTGAACGGAAATCTGAAGCGGTTTTTGCGCGTCAAGAAAAATATGATCGCTATCGTAAAGGATTTTGCCGCGATTCCCATGGAACGGACGGAAAAAATTCGCGTGGGGATTGTCGGAGAGATTTACGTTAAATTTGCGCCGCTCGGAAATAATAATCTGGAAAAATTTTTGGAGCATGAGGATGTGGAAATTGTCGTGCCGAGTTTGCTCGATTTTATGCTTTATTGCTGTAACCACAGAATTGAAGACAGAGAGCTTTATGGGATACGGACGTTCAAGCAGATCGGCTCGTTTTTCGGCGAAAAAATTCTGCTTTATTTCCAGAAGCTGATGAACCGTGTGGTAAAGCGTTATTCTGCGTTCAGACCGGCCGGAGACTTTCGTGAGACGAA
>QAKS01000013.1 GCA_003343685.1 Clostridiales bacterium
CCTGCGGATTCCAAAGAGACGGCAGCGGCGTATGAATTTGCGCTGACAAAGGCGGAAGGCCCCTGTGTTATGGCGCTGTCGCGCCAGAAACTGCCGCTGTATGAAGAGACGGGCAGGGATGCGCTCCGGGGCGGCTATATTCTGAAGGACTGCGACAAAAAGCCCGATGTGATCTTAATCGGAACCGGTTCGGAGGTAGAACTGTGCATGAATGCACAGGAGGAGCTGGCGAAGCAGGGGATTGCGGCGAGAGTCGTGTCTATGCCCTGTACCGATCTGTTTGACGAGCAGGACGAGGCATATAAAGAGAGCGTTCTGCCGGATGATGTCCGCGCGCGGGTGGCGGCGGAGGCAGGCTCCAGCTTTGGCTGGCAGAAGTATATCGGTCTGGACGGCGACACGCTGACGATCGACCATTTTGGTGCGTCTGCACCGGCAGGTATTCTGTTTAAGGAGTTTGGTTTCACAACAGATAACTTGGTGAGCAAGGCAAAGGCTCTGGTAAAGTAAATTCGGCGGAAAAGTCCGGCGCAGCAATGCACCGGACTTTTTGTATGCAGACAATCGCTGCGTGAAAATTCAAAAGCGTCTGCAATTGCAAACGCTTTTGAAAATGGAGGAAAATAGAAAAATATTTAAAGCACGTCGTCATCAAGATTAATTGTTTAACTATTTATAAACTCTTTTTAATCATTATAAACCATATCAGACAAAATTTCCATACTTTTTGTAAAAAATTTTTAATATTTTTTTTGAGATTATTTCGTAAAGTTAAATAAGTTATTACAGGCTGCGCCAGAAGGGTAAAAAAAGTATGTGCATTTTTGCATTGTCCGCATTAAAAAAGCCGGAAAAGCGTTTTTCGATTGGAAAAACTGCTCATCCCGGCATTTTATTTGTATTTATGTGCGGCCTAGCCGTTTTTCCGCAGGGAACCGGAGGCAACGGCATAGATTATTGTGGTGGAATTATTGCGCGGCACCTCCAAGCTGACAAGGACAACCTGTCCCTCCGTGACGGATTCCTTCGCCAGCTGAAGTTTATCTCCGTTATTTGAGGTGACGGAAAAGCCGTCTTTTTGTAAAGCGGAGACATAGGCGTTCAGGTCGCTTTGGCTGACGCCTTGATACGTAAGAGCTGCGCGGCTGTCCGTAGACTCGCGTCCGATAATTTCACGCTCCCCGACGGCTGTATAAAGCGCCGGGATGCGGTCGCTTCCGACGGTTACAATGGTGGAGTCGGAGACGGACTGGCAGGATGCCAGTAGTATAAGAGCGGCGGCAAGAGCTGCGATGATTAGACTCTTTCTGCGCATAGAACAACCTCCTAAGCGATAAGACTTTGTTATTTCAGACCAAAAGCGGTTTTAATCGCTGCGTGCATCGTCTCCAGGGGAGCCGCATGGCCGGTCCAGAGCTCAAAAGCAATTGCCCCCTGATAGACCAGCATTCCAAGACCGTCAGCCGTTATGGCACCGTGCGCCGCAGCTTCTTTCAGAAACGGCGTTTCCGGAAGAAATACAACATCTGCCGCAAGGGTGCCGCGTGCAACGGAAGAAAAATCGACAGCAGGCTTTGTTTCGCCGCTTCCCGGCATGCCGATCGAAGTGGCGTTCACAATGAGATCCGTGCCGTCCGGTATTGCGGCATGCCCCTCCCATTTTTGATAGGACGCCTCGGTATTTGTCTTTTCATTCAGCACATGGGCGAGAGACGCACCCCGTGCTTCGTTCCGATTGAATACGGTAATGTGCCCGACTCCTGCCAGCGCCAGTTCAACGCAGATGGCCCGCGCGGCGCCGCCTGCCCCCAATACGGCAATTTGCTTGCCTTCAGGCTGAAAACCCGCCTTTTGAACCGCTGTCATAAAGCCTTTGCCGTCCGTGTTGTCTCCAAAGAGCATGTCGCCCCGGCGAACAACCGTGTTCACCGCGCCGATAATGCGGGCGGCGGGGGACAGTTCATCCAAATAGGGGAGAACACTTACCTTATGAGGCATGGTCAGATTGACGCCGCGCATGTGAAACGCTCTCATGCCCTCCATAGCCGACCCAAGGTCTTCGGCGCAGACGCGTACGGTAATATATCTGTAAAACAAACCGAGTTCACGGAAACCGGCTTCCATCATAGCAATGGTGGGGTTATCATCCACCGGATCGCCAAACACGCCTACCAGCTCCGCCCTATATTTATTTTCCATCGGGGCCTCCTTTATTCACAAAAACTAACAGACGCTGCCCTTTTTCAGAATAACTGTTGCAAAAGGATCTGTGTCCGACGTAACGACCACGCAGCAGGCACAGGCACAGCGTTTTTCAAACGAGTATTTTTCCAGCTTGTCCAAACTGAAGTTTTCCGCTTCCTCGCCGGCTTTTGCGACGGCTTCCATCTCCTGCCAGACAGGCGGGAAAAACTCCTCGTCCGAAGGTTGGAGTACGGTGGCGGACATGCCGCTGGGATCGAGAGGAAACAGCTCCAGCACATCGGCGAGAAGGGCGGGAATACTCCTGCACTCCGTGCGGATTACGCGTTTCATATCGGCAGAGGGGAAGTTTGCGTCGGCAAAGACAATTTCATCGCCGCGTCCCATCTCCATCATGGTTTTTACAACCTCCGGCGAAAGGGAAAAGGGAATATGTTTCAACATGGCAGGACTCCTTTCCTACTGGATAAAAAGGGAATACGTCATAATCAGCATGAGGGCCGCGCCGCCTACCAAATAAATGACGGCGACAGTGGACATACCGGATTTGACGGCAATGATACCGTTTAAAATGTTCAGAATTCCAATGGCAAGAAGGCCCAGCTTCAAAAACAGAAGATTGCCGGAGGTGAAGTACAGAACGGAAAATACAACCACGGTAACGGCCATCAGAATGAGCAGGATAACGTTTATTTTTTTCAAAACAGACCTCTTTTCTGTTATTCTACACGCAGGACGGTGCAGGGAATTTTGCCGGACATAATATCGCGCAGCCGGTGGCGGGCATGGGCGATCATCACGGTTGTACCCATGGAAAGCGCCTCTTTTGCAAACTGAAGCTTGGCAGAGGCCCCGTTGGAGCCGTCGCGGGAGGTGCCGTTGCAGTAGCGTATCATTTTGTCTATCTTTGCGTTGATGTCCTCGGGACTGCTGCCCACAACCGTCTCGATCAGTGTGGAGGGGTCGGACGGGTCGCGATAGATGCCCTCGGTTGAGGTGAGCAGAATGAGTTTTTCTGCGCCTACCAACTGGGTAATCACGGCGGCGGTTTCGTCGTTGTCCACGCATTCCACAATATGCCCGCCGTCTCCGTTCTGCATCAGAGTCCGTATTTCAAACTTGCGGTTTTCCTCGCTGGAAACCGCATCGTTGTAGTTGACAATCGGGATGGCGTTCTGATTGGCCGCGCGGTAGAGCAGGTGGCGGATATGTTCGGCCTTTTCAGAATCGTTCATATGGCTGTGCTCCACTAATACCTGACGGATGGAGTATTCGGAGGGAATAAACCGACGGTACGTTTCCATCAGGATTGACTGCCCCTGTGCGGAGTAATCGGTTTTGATGTCCTCCTTGTCTCCGCGAAGCTCCCTGCCCCCGTTGCGGCGCATGTAGTCGATCCTGCCGATTTCCGCTGCGCCGCTGGTCACAAGGATCATGCCCGGCTTTAAGTCATAGCCCAGACGCGAGAATATATTATAGTCGAGATCGTTATCCTTTTCCCGCAGGAGCGCCATAGAACCGATCTTCACTATGGCGTCAAATTCAAAGTGTGACATTGTTCTACCTCTTTATATTGGTCATACGATTCCATATGATTATAGCAACTGCGGAAGGGTTTTGCAATATGAAGGGTTATGAGAAAAATATGGAGTACCGTTGTAAAAGAGGATATTCAGGTGGGCTTGTAGAAAAATATATGCGGATTCCCGGGAGGGGAGCAATGCTTGAGAGAGGAGACCGGTATGAAGGAGTGGCAAATGCGTCTGCTGTTCGCTGTCCCCATACTTGCAGTCGTCATATGGCTTTTGGCAATATCGTTGGGAAATCAGTGAGAAGAGGGCTGGCAGCTGTGTTTGCTTTTGCCGCGCTGGTACTGTGCGGCTGCGGGCAGCAGCAGGAGCTTAACGAGAGGACGGTTTACGCGCTGGGAACGGTGTGTACCATAAGTATCTACGGTGAAGAGGCGCTGGCAGACGAGGCGGAGCAGCTGCTGTACGCGATCGATCAGGAGATGTCGTGGCGCAGGGCGGAAAGCGACATCAGTAAAATAAATGAGGGGAGTGGCGGATTTGTAGAGGTGTCGGAGGACACCTTCCGTGTGATTGCTCGTGCGCTGGAGATCGGTAAGGCAAGCGGAGGCGCCCTTGACATTACGGCGGGAGTGCTCACCAGGGAGTGGAATATTTCAGAGGATCCCCACGTTCCCGACAGAGAAACAATCGAGAGGGGGCTGGAGCTCATCGACTATTCCCGTGTGGAGCTGGACGAGGAAACCTGCTCGGTGAAGATCGGCGAGGGGCAGTTCTTGGACGTGGGCGCTGTAGCTAAGGGCTATGCGGCAGATAGACTAACGCTGCTGTTCCGGGAGGGCGGCGTGAAGAGCGGCTTGATCAATCTGGGGGGCAACGTCTGCGTGATCGGCAAACGCCCGGACGGAAGGGGCTACAGGACTGGCATCCGAGATCCGGAGAAGGGCGAAGGGGAGAACTTTGCAGTGATGACGGTGAAAAGCGATAAGACTATTGTGGTGTCGGGCGCTTACGAAAGGCAGTTTACGGAAAACGGCGTGACCTATCACCATATACTGGATCCAAAGACGGGGTATCCGGCAGAATCGGATGTGCTTTCGTCGGTGATTGTGGCGGATTCGTCTATGACGGCGGACGCACTCTCAACGGCTGTATTCGTGATGGGCGCAGACAAGGGGCTGGCGCTGGCAGAGCAGACGGAAGGGGCAGAGGCTCTGGTCGTGACAAAAAGCGGAACGCTGCGTCACACAGACGGGTTATACAGCGAATGCAGCATAGAGCTGGTGAAGGGATGTCGGTATGTTGAAGAAGGCTGACGTCATTCTCGCTGTGATTCTGATTCTGCTGGGCATGATTCCTCTGCTGTTTTCCATAAACGGCGGGGGCGAGGTCACGGTGAGCCATGATGGAGAGCAGGTCTACAAAGGCTCTATTGCGGAGGACCGAACCATAGAGATAGACGGAAAATACCACAATACAGTGATTATTGAGAACGGCGGGGTACGTTTTTTGGAAAGCGACTGTCCAAACGGGGACTGCGTCCGGGCGGGAACGCATTCGAGCGGCGTTGTCGCCTGTGCTCCCAACGGGGTGATCGTCACCATAAGCGGCAGCGACGCGGATGCCGGTGGGGAGGTGGACACGGTTGCGGAGTAAAAAAATAGCCATACTGGGCATGTTTGCCGCCATTGCCATCGTGTTGTCCATTGTAGAAAATACGGTAATGAATATGTTTAACCTTGCGATACCGGGCGCGAAACCGGGATTTGCCAATATTGCGGTAGTGCTGGCGCTCTATTATCTGGGCGGTATGGAGGCGGGCATTGTGGCGGCAGTTAAATGTACGGCGGTGTTTTTCGCTACAGGAGCGGCGACGACGCTGCTGTTCTCCATAGGCGGCACGGCGCTTGCCATGGCAGGCATGATTGCGGCAAAGCGGTGCCATATGTTTTCGGCCGCGGGCGTCAGTGCGCTGGGGGGCTTTCTCAACAATCTGGGACAGCTTGCCGTCATGGCGCTGCTCGGCGGATCGGCGGGCTTTTTCTATTACCTTCCGGTGCTGTCGGTTTTGGGGGTGGGCTTCGGGCTGCTTATGGGGGTGTTGGCAGAGGCGGTTTTGCGGCGGAGGCTCCGCCCGATTCAGAAGTGACTGCGGAGAAGAGAGCGGACGGCGTATGTTGCAGTATGCGCCGTATCATACAGAAGGGCTGGCAAAGCCGCGGGGAAGGACAGCCGCGGGAACGGGAGGAAGCAAATGAATATTACGGCAAAGACCAAGCTATACGCATTGATCGGCTCGCCGGTGGCTCATTCGGGCTCGCCGTCGATGTATAACCTGTGTTTTGAGCAGGCAGGGATGGATTGTGTTTATATGGCGTTTGACGTGGGTGAGGAATACGCCGAAAAGGCCATTGAGGCGGCGAGAACGCTGGGAATTTGCGGCATGAACGTGACGATGCCGTGCAAAAAGGCGGCGGCGCGGGCAGTGGATATTCTTTCGCCTGTAGCAGAGGCGACAGGTGCGGTCAATACGATTGTAAACGACGGCAGAAAGCTGTCGGGATATATGACGGACGGAGAGGGTTTTGTAAAGAATCTTGCCGTAAACGGGGTGAAAATTCGGGGGCGGCACATTATGCTGATCGGCGCAGGCGGTGCGGCGGCGGCGATAGAGGCGCAGTGCGCCAGTGACGGAGCAGGAGAGATTACCGTATTTTACCAAAGACCTCAGTATGAAAAGAGCTGCAGGGACATGGCGGCGCGCATCCGAGAGCTTGCGCCGGCGTGCAGAATTTCGGCGAAGAGTCTGGGAGACGGGGAGGCGCTTGAGAAAGCACTCGGAGCATGCGACGTGCTTGTAAACGCTACGTCCATGGGAATGAAGCCGAGGGAAAGAGAGTGCCCTATTCCCGAAGAAATACGCCTCAGGCCGGAGCTCGCCGTTGCGGATATTGTGTATAATCCGACGGAAACCCGTCTGCTGGCAAGAGCGCGGGAGGCCGGATGTGTGTGCATCGGCGGGCTGGGCATGCTGCTGTGGCAGGGCGCAGCGGCGTGGAAGCTGTTTACAGGCGAAAAAATGCCGACGGATGCGGTATGGAGGCTGCTGACAGAGAGGATAAAATGAACAATATTTATTTGATTGGGTTTATGGGAACGGGTAAAACTACGGTGGCAAAGGCGCTGGCGCAAAAGTTAAACATGGACGTCATGGAGATGGACGACGCCATTGAAGCGCGCGAGGGCATGGATATTCCGCGTATATTTCAGCAGAGAGGAGAGGCGTGGTTTCGGAAGGTGGAGACAGACGTGCTGCAGGAAGCGGCTGTACGCGGAAATACGGTTGTTTCCTGCGGCGGCGGCGTTCCGCTGAAACCGGAAAATGTGGCAGTCATGCGGAAAAGCGGGACGGTGATTATGCTGTCTGCCTCTCCCGGGGAAATTTACGAGCGTGTGAAGGAAAGCGACAGGCCGCTCTTAAAGGGAAATATGAATACAGACTATATTGCAGGTTTGATGGAGAAGCGAGAGGGATGTTATAAGGCGGCGGCGGACAAAGAAGTGGAGACAGGCGGACGGGAAATCTCAGAAATAATCCAAGAAATTGTGCAATTTTGTTTACAAAAGTAACTTGACATATCATTTGTATAGTGATATAATTCGCTGGTTGGTATGTGGTAGTACCATTGGTGGTACAAAAGTATAGTGGTCTTAAAATTATACAGATTAATTGTAAGAAAGTCATAGCACTATACATATTTTCTGTTATAATAGGGGCAGGGAATAATTATCTTAAAAACAGGAGGACTGAAAAATGGATCTGGTGATTTTTGCGGCTTTAGGCGCAGTGATCGCTCTCGTCTTTGCATTCATCCTTGCTAAAAAGGTGATGAAAGCGGAGCAGGGCGGCGATTTGATAAAAAAAATCGCCGGTGCGATCAAAAGCGGGGCAAACGCGTATCTGAAGCGGCAATACAGAGGTGCGGCAATTTTCTTTGCGGCAGTCTTTGTGGTATTGCTTGTGCTGTCTTTTGTCGGTGTCGTAAATACGTTTACGCCATATGCGTTTGTCATTGGCGGCGTGTTCTCGGGCCTTTCGGGGTATATCGGCATGAAGGTAGCCACGTCGGCGAACTCGCGCACGGCTACAGCGGCGTCTAACAGTCTCAACAAGGGGCTCAAGGTAGCTTTTTCTGCAGGCGGCGTAATGGGATTTGTCGTTGTCGGTCTGGGCTTACTCTACATTGTTTTGTGGTATATTGCGCTGAAGCTCATCTTTGGTGCGGCGCCCGATGCACCCCAGCAGATTGCGTCTGCAATGCTTACGTTTGGCATGGGCGCCAGCGCGATGGCGCTGTTCGCGCGTGTCGGCGGCGGTATCTTTACAAAGGCGGCCGACGTCGGTGCAGATTTGGTGGGTAAGGTCGAAGCGGGCATCCCCGAGGATGACCCGAGGAATCCTGCCGTTATCGCCGACAACGTGGGCGATAACGTAGGCGATGTTGCCGGTATGGGCGCAGACCTGTTTGAATCGTATGTAGGTGCGATCATTTCTGCGGGCGCACTTGCCGTTGCCGCAGGAATGGGACTTTCGGGAATCACGGTTCCCATGGTGTTGGCGGCGGTAGGTATTGTGGCCTCGGTGATCGGCACATTCTTCGTAAAGACGAAAGAAGGGGCGAGCCAGAAGAACCTGCTCTCCGCTCTCCGCAGGGGGACGTATATCAGCAGCGTTATCGTTGCAATAGCAGCTTTCCCGGTCATTTATTTCTGCCTCGGCGCAGACCATATCGGGCTGTATTTCTGCATTCTGTCCGGCCTTATCGCAGGTGTGCTCATCGGCTATTTTACAGAGTACTATACCTCTGACACGTATAAGCCGACGCGCAAGCTTGCAGGAACTACGAAGACCGGCTCGGCTACTGTCATTATCGGCGGTCTTTCGCTCGGAATGCTGTCCACGGTGATTCCGGTTGTGATCGTCGGTGCATCTGTTCTGGTGAGCTATTTTGTAGCCGGCGGCGCAGAAAGCTACACGCTGGGCAT
>QAKS01000107.1 GCA_003343685.1 Clostridiales bacterium
GTGGCGGCTAACAGGACAACGCCTTTTTTTGCGTCGAATCCGTCCATCTCCGCCAAAAGCTGGTTCAGCGTCTGCTCCCGCTCGTCGTTGCTGCCCATGCCGGACGATTGGCGCTTCTGTCCGATCGCGTCGATCTCGTCAATAAAGATAATACAGGGAGCTTTCTCATTGGCCTGCTGGAACAGATCGCGTACCTTGGCGGCCCCCATGCCTACGAACATCTCCACAAATTCACTGCCCGATATGGAGAAAAACGGAACCTTTGCCTCTCCGGCTACCGCTTTGGCAAGCAGGGTTTTTCCGGTTCCGGGAGGGCCGACCAGAAGAATGCCCTTGGGACATTTTGCGCCGATGGCGGCGTATTTCTGCGGGTCATGCAAAAAATCCACCACCTCGCTCAAAGATTCCTTGGCCTCGTCTTCGCCGGCAACGTCGGCAAAGGTCACGCCGGTCTGATCCTCAGGGACGTATACCTTAGCTCCGGATTTGCCAAAGGACATGGCGTTGCCCATGCCGCCGGACATTTTTCCGCTCATCCGCTTGACCATCCAGCGGGAGAGAAGCTCGCCGATGACGATGAAAAAGACGATGGGGAGCACCCAGCTTAAGACAGCGCTTAAAAGCGGACTGGTCTGTGTGGGAATTTCTGCGGCAAAATGGATGCCCGGATTTTTCCGGAGCTGCTCCAAAAGACGCTGGCCATCGTCAGGCCATACGCCGGTTTTATAGTATTTGACGGCTTTATCAGAGCCTGTCGTAAATACAATCTGCTGATCAGCCTCTTCAAAGGCAACCTCCGAGACCTCGCCTTTGTCGATCAGAGATAAAAATTCATCATAGCTGACCTCGGTAACCCGCTCCTGCAAAACGGAGGGGAAAAGCAGAGCATTTAAAAGCAGAACGGCAACGATTGCCGCAATATAGTAAAAAAACAGTGGCTTTTTCGGTGGAGACGGTTTTTTGTCATTTACTTCCTGTGTCATGGGCTTACCATCCTTTATCTATAAGATTAAGTAATCTTAGCATAGACTGTATTGGCAGTTCAACGGTGGATCAAAAATTTTTTTGTACAATTTTGAAAAAATGTAAGGAAAAACCGAAAGGCGTGGCAGGCTACTGCAGAAAAACGGAGCAGAGCCGATCAAAAAGCGGCGCTTTTTGAAGCGCCGCCGCAGAAACATTTTCTCGAACCCTCATAAATAAGGATATAAGACGTTTGTTTCTCTTAAGTGATCCATTAATTAGACGGGAGTGACGTTTGCCGCTCTCAGTTTGCTGGGATTCTTAGGGTCTGTCTCGATATCGAACTCGACCTTCTGACCTTCTGCAAGGGTTTTAAAGCCGTCTACATTGATGGAGGAGAAATGTACAAATACATCGTCGCCGCCATCATCATTGGAGATGAAGCCAAAGCCCTTATCCGCGTTGAACCACTTAACTGTACCCTTATTCATGCTGGTACCTCCTAAAGAATGTTATTCTCCTGTAAAAAAATAGTACGCACCTCTGCAACCCACAAAAGGACATGGCCTACAAAAAGCACGTGACACAATTTGGTACATTGGAATACGCGTTCATAGTATCACAGGGCAAGGGGAATGTCAAGAGATACCGTGAAAATCGACAAAAAAGGATGCGTCTCTATTGCTTTGACAGCAAAACACGGTCTGCTGCACCGAAAAAAAGAAATAGACGCCGATGATAACCATGCGGATATATGATTTTCCCGCAGCGGTTCCCCAAAAAACAAAGGCTATATACAAGGCTCCCGTCCGTCATGGCTGTCTGTGCCGCCGGATAAAAACACTGCGGCGATGGAACAGCCGAAAGGTCAAAAGGACGGAGGCCATAGGTAAAGCCCCCGTCCGTCATGGCTGTCTATGCCGCCGGATAAAAACACCGCGGCGATGGAACAGCCGAAAGGTCAAAAGGACGGAGGCCATAGGTAAAGCCCCCGTCCGTCATGGCTGTCTGTGCCGCCGGATAAAAACACCGCGGCGATGGAACAGCCGAAAGGCTGTCAGTTAAAATCACGGAAGTCGTGCTGTACTTTCTGTATGCCTGCACTGCGCATGCGCCGCTGGGCATTTTGCCGCCGGGATATGGCGGCTTTTTCCCGATACCGTATGTCCATCAGCGTGGTCACACCCTGCAGCAGCGCCGAAATCACAAACAGCAGCAGAACCCATTTGCTGATCTCGCTGCTGATAAACTCCATTGCAGGGTTTACCCGGTCGATCAGGAAAAACACGAGAAACATCCCCGCAAAGACAATTGTAGTATGAGACAGTATCTTATTTACCTTTACTATATCCATTGATCAGTTCCTCCGGTTATTTTCCAATATAGACAATATCGCTGGAGCCGCGGCCTCCGCCATAGGGCTGGTTTACCAGTTTGCCCTCAAAGGACATCATTGCCGTTTGCCCACCGTCAAGATTGTAAGCGGTCTTGCAGCCCAGATCGGCATACAGCTTTGACATATCTGTCGTGGACAGGCCGTTGGAATAACCGTCCTGCCGTCCGTCTACTACGACGAAGCAGTAATGACCCGGCTCATAATACCCCAGAGAGGATCTGGGATTGGCAGGATTGACAGAACAGTTGAATTCCGTCATTGCCTCACCGTTTTGGAGAAGCATGGGGCCGAAGCTCCATGCCTGATAGGCGCCTTTTTGTATTGCCTCGTCCATGTCAAACTGGCCTTTCTCATAGGTCTCCATCGTGCCGTCGGCGAAAAGCACGCAGACGTCTTCAAACAGCGTGTCCCGATAGAGTTCTCCGTTTCGGATTACAATGCCGCTGCTCCGTGCGCCGTAGTAGTCGCCCGATATGGCGACGAGAGCATTATTGCCTTGAGCCATATCCAGATGCTCCGCTTTATAGCCCTGCCCGTAGGTATCGTTGGCAAAGGCTGTCTTGAAATACTGAATGTTGCGGATCCAGATATCCGCCACGAAATAGGCAACGGGGTTGCCGTCGGAGTTTTCGCCTGTTATCTTGTCTACGGCAATCCGTATGTTGTCGTCGGAGTAAGTATAGTCGTGTTCACCTGTGATGTCGCCTGCGGCTTCAAATGCGGCGGAAAAATCGCCGACCGGCGCGGACGTCTGGCCGGGCTCCTGCGCTGTCTGCGCACCGGCGGTTTGGGCAGGAGCGGGGGTGGACACTGATGTGGTTCCGCTTCCGCTGCCGGAGCCTTGACCCACGTTTACAATGCTCTGTTTGGAACCGCCTCCGTCCTTCGGCAGAACGTGGTGAAATAAAGAAAAAATGCAAAGACATATGCCGATTGCAAGTATATCCAGCAGGACGACCTGCCACCAAGGCAAAAGCCCGTTATTGCTGCGCCTGTTCATGTTAATCTGTTTCTCCTCTTTTCCGAAAATCTAACGCCAATTTATTATATCTCAAAAAGGCTTGAATTTCCATACCGAAACCATTAAAATAATATGAACGAGTGTAGTGTAAAGAGAGAAAGGAATGTTTCTTTGAGAGATATAACGGTTATTATACCGGCGTACAAGCCGGATGAACGTTTGGTTGCGCTGATACAGGAGCTGCGTGGAGAGTTCCCCGTTCTGGTGGTCGACGATGGCGGCGGCACGGAATTTGCGGGCATTTTTGAGCAGGCAAGGTCTGCGGGCGCGGTGGTGCTGACCCATGAGGAAAACAAGGGGAAGGGCGCAGCTTTGAAGTCTGCCTATCAATACATGCTGGACAAGGGGAAGGGCGGCGGCGCCATTACTGCCGACGCAGACGGACAGCACAAAATGAAGGATATTATTGCGGTGGCAGAGGCTATGGAAGCAAATCCGGATACGTTTGTCGTGGGGGGAAGGGACTTTCGCAAAATGCCGCCCCGATCCCGTTTCGGCAATACGGTGACGCGGTTTGTCTTCCGTTTGGCGACCGGCCTCAAAATATCCGACACGCAGACGGGCCTTCGGGGAATACCGGCCTGTTCTATGGAAAAAATGGCTGCGGTCGCCGGAGACAGGTATGAATACGAGATCAATGTGCTTCTTTCTTTAAAGGAATGGGGGCTTAAGTACATAGAGATTCCCATCGAGACGGTATATATCGACGACAACAGCTCTTCCCACTTTCACCCGGTGCGGGACGGACTGAAGGTATTCGGCAGGGTGATCAAGTTTGCCATGTCCTCGCTTATCTGTACGGGAATTGACTATCTGCTGTACTGCGTGTTGAAAATATGGCTGCCGGTGGGTTGGAGCTATGCGCTGGCAAGAGTAGTCAGCGCTTCGGTCAACTATCAGCTTTCGAGGCGGGTGGTTTTCCATGGGAAGCCGTCGATCTGGAGTTTTATCGGCTATTTTGCGCTGGCGGCGGCATGTATGCTTATCGGCTCTTTCGGCGTAAGCTGGCTCACATCTCTCGGTGTGAACAGTGTGGTGGCAAAGCTGATTTTCGACTGCAGCCTGTTCGTGATGAACTATTTTGTGCAGAAGAAAATTATATTTCGCAACAGAGAAGGTTAACCGTCCGCCTGTACGGATTTTGATGCACACCGTAAAAAAATCCCCCCGGAAATGAATCGCGGGGAGAAAAAAGAGAGTGTGCATGGAGTGAATCACGCCGGTACGCCCTGGCAGTGGAGTACCTGCGCGACGCCCCAAGGGGCAGTCACTCCAAAAGGTATCCGCAATGCGTGATACAGTTTGTATTGTATCACGGTAAAAATGAAAAAGCAATGATTTCCGCAGCAAAAATTAAGAAAAAATTAAGGATGCTGTAAAACAATATGGATCAGGAAAAAGCACTGATAAAAAAGGCAAAAAACGGTGATGAGGACGCGTTTCGCCAACTGATGGAGGGACGCATCTCCGCTGTGTATAACCTTTCTCTGCGCATGATGCAAAACTGTGCCGATGCGGAAGACGCCGCTCAGGATGCGCTGGTCAAGGTGTTTTCCAGCCTGCCGTCCTTTCAGGGGCAGTCGTCCTTTTCCACATGGGTGTTTTCCGTCACACGCAACACATGCTTGGACCATTTGAGGAAAAGGAAGCGCCGCCGCGCACAGGACACGCCGCTGGAGTTTGATCTGGCGGCAGGCAGCGAATATGATCCCGAAGCGCTGGCGGGAGACAACGAGACGAAACGGGAGGTTGCCCTGGTCCTGAAGGAACTGCCGGAGAAGCTGCGCGCACCGCTTGTGCTGAAATATATCGACGGATATTCCTATGAGGAGATTGCGGAGATACTGGACGTCTCGACGGCGGCGGTCAAGTCGCGGCTGTTTCGGGGGCGCGACAGGCTGCGCGCACTTCTGTCCGAACGCGACTTTTGACGATTTCGTTAATTCTTGTTATTTCCACTGTAATAAAATTGATTTTCGCCACCATATATGTTAGAGTTTTCATATGCAGCGGCGCCGAAAAAAGCCGCCGGACGGAGGAGATACAGTGGAAAAATCACTTGTGATCATAGATGGAAACAGCTTAATATTCAGAGCTTTTTATGCCCTGCCGACGACTATGACTGCCGACGACGGCACGCCGACGAATGCGGTTTACGGCTTTTTTTCCATGCTGTTTAATTTAACGGACACATACCACCCGGGTTATTTGGGCGTGGCCTTTGACAAAAAGGGCGGGACATTTCGTCATGGGATTTACGACGCCTATAAGGCCGGACGGCGCGCAACGCCGGAGGATCTCTTGGCACAGTTTCCCGTGTTGAAAAACGCTCTTGCCCGGCTGGGGATCGCCACGCTCGAACTGGAGGGCTATGAGGCTGACGATATTTTGGGTGTCATGAGCGCGAAAGCGGAGCAAAAAGGCGTGAGAAGCTATATCGTTACGGGCGACAGGGACGCATTGCAGCTCATTTCCGACCGATCCCATGTGCTCATTACGAAAAAGGGCGTCAGCGATATTGAGGAATTTGACAGAGAGCATCTGAAGGAAAAATGGGGAATTGCGCCGAACCAGATTGTGGATATGAAGAGTCTGATGGGCGACAGCTCCGACAATATTCCGGGTATCCCGGGCGTGGGGGAGAAAACCGCGCTGAAGCTTCTTGCCCAATATCCTACGCTGGATGCGATTTATGAGAATGTGGAGCAGATGCCCAAAAATAAGCTGCGCGAAAAAATAGAGAATAACAAAGACAGCGCCTATCTGTCCTATCAGCTTGCGACGATCGTGCGCGACGCGCCGGTGAAGGAGAGTTTGGAGGATCTCTCGTTTGAGGGATTTGACGACGCAGCGCTGCGCGAGATCTTGCGTGAGATGTCTTTTCATTCACTGATGAAACGGCGCGGACTGACAGAACAGGAAAGACCCCGTGCAGAGATGATTGATGTGACAGATGCGGCGGCCTTGTCCGAGCTGTGCGACAAGTGTATTGCGGAGAAGAAGCTGGCGTTGGTCTATGCGGGAGAGACGGTATGTCTGGCCTGCGGAGGAGAGCAGGATTATCGGGTGACGCTGAACCGTTCCTTTTTCGGAGACGGCATCAGCGCCCGTGAGGCGGTCGAAACGGTGGGCAGAGCCGCGTCGGATCCCACTGTAAAAAAGGTGTGTCACGGGGTGAAAGCTCTGCGCCATCTGCTTGCTGAGAGCGGC
>QAKS01000085.1 GCA_003343685.1 Clostridiales bacterium
CCGCATGATGTCGAATCAGAAATTATTTTGCCGCCGCGCAAATTACACCGCAGCGGCATCTGTTTGTGTTACAGGAGGATACAGAGCATACCGCCGTCGCCCTCGTTGACAATGCGGGTCAGCGTTTCCTGAATTTTATTTTTTACGTCGTCGGGGACATTTGCCATCTTGTTGTTCAGCCCCTCTTTTACCAGCTCAAAGAGCGGTTTTCCAAAAATATCCGTTGACCATATTTCAGAGGGGTCGCTTTCAAAAGTGGTCGTCAAATAATTAATCAGCTCCTCGGACTGTTTTTCACTGCCAACGATGGGAAGCACTTCCGAATCCACGTTGACGCGTATCATATGGATACTCGGTGCGCTCGCCATCAGCCGAACACCGAATTTGTTTCCCTGCTTAACAATTTCCGGTTCATCAAGAGACATTTGACCTATAGACGGAGAGACGATTCCATATCCCGTGCGCTCCACACTGCTGAGGGCGTCAGACAGTATATCGTACTTTTCCTTTGCGGCGGAAAAGCTTTTAACAACTTCCAAAAGATCGCTTTCATCTCCGACGTCCAATCCGCATTCCTCTTTCAACACAGAATAAAAGAGCTCCGGCCTGATGACAAGCGTCGCCTCAATTACGCCGTCGGCAAGCGACATGCGGTCAATATTTGCGGTCTCTACCCAGTCGATTTTTTCCAGTACGCCGGATATTTCAGACGCATCACGCATGGCGGAAACCTTGCTGCAGATTTCATCCGTTGCCGAAAGCAGCTCACTCATTAACCTGTTATCCGTATCCAAAGAGCAGAGCCATCTTTTTGCGCCTATATCAATTTTTGTCACCGGGAATTCATATAAAATATCAGCCAGCAGCATGTTCATTTCCTCTTTTGAGAAATTCATTACATCCAGCGCAATGACACGCGCATCATATTTTTGCTGCATTTCCCGAACCAGCGCTTCCGTTTCCTCACTGTCCGGTCTGGACGTATTCAGCACTACAATAAACGGCTTTCTCTGCGCTTTTATTTCACTGATTGCCCGCTCCTCCGCCGGCAGATAGGCCTTTCTTGCAATATCGGTAAACGAACCGTCTGTGGTCACGATTACACCGATGGTGGAGTGTTCATTAATGACTTTTTTTGTCCCGATTTCAGCCGCATCCAGAAACGGTATGTCATAATCATACCATGGCGTCCGAACCATTCTCGGCTCGCCCTCGTCCAGATGTCCCGAAGCCCCCTCTACATAATACCCAACACAGTCCACCATGCGTATTTTCAGCTCCGCTTTGTCGTCCACTGTAATTTTGACAGCTTCATTGGGTACAAATTTAGGCTGCGTAGTCATGATTGTCTTGCCTGCCCCGCTTTGAGGAAGCTCATCCGTTACTCGGTTTTTGTCGTTTTCATCAGCTATATTTGGCAGAACGAGCATATTCATCAACTTTGTGATAAACGTAGATTTCCCCGTTCTAACCGGGCCCGCTACCCCTATGTAGATGTCGCCGCCGGTTCTGAGCTCTATATCCTTGTATACATCGTACGAATCCATAGCGTATCCTCCTCGTTTCTCTGCCGATACGCTAATTTATATGACAGGAATCCGGCCGACAGTACAAAAAAGTCAAGCGGATCAACATACCGCGCGGGGGGTATTGAATCTGCTTTTAATGCAGTCAAAACAAAGAGCTGAAGTTTTCCGCTCTTTCACAGTCTCATATCCGCCCGTACCGTCTGGCCATTTCATAAAGTCCGGCGGAATATTTCCTTCTGTAATCTTCTTCCTCTATGCGCCATCTCCAGTTTCCCTCCGGCACAGACGGCGTATTCATACGGCATGCAGACCCAAGACACATGACGTCCTGCATGGGAATCACCGCCAAATCGGCTGCAGATGACAGAACGCCGCGCATCATACCGCGGACATAGCCTTCTTCCTCATTTAATCCCAAATATTCTGCGGCTCTTCTCACCGCGTCAGAATCGGCGTGCTCCAGCCACCCGCATACCGTATCGTTATCATGCGTGCCCGTATAGGCAACGCAGTTTTTTTCATACATATGCGGCCTGTGAGGGCAGTTTCCGTCCTCTGTATCAAAAGCAAATTCCAATACCCGCATGCCGGGAAAGCCCGAATAGCGAAGCAGCTCCACCAGCCCTTCCGATTCACATCCCAAATCCTCTGCAATAATCCCCACTTCCAGCTTTTTCAGTTCGTCGACCAAAGCCTTTCCCGGCCCTTCCACCCATTTTCCGTTTCTGGCACTTGCTTCGCCGTAGGGCACAGACCAATATGCTTCCAGTCCTCTGAAATGGTCAATTCTGATCGCGTCAAAAAACTCCGCGTTTCTCTTCATGCGGGAAAGCCACCATGCAAACTTCGTATTTTTATGGTATTCCCAATCGTAAAGAGGGTTGTTCCATAACTGTCCCTCGGCGGAAAAATAATCCGGCGGCACACCGGAGACCGCCGTGGGTCGCAGGGCGTCATCCATCTGGAACAGAGCCGGCACTTCCCATACGTCTGAAGAATCGTATGAAACATAAATCGGGATATCGCCAATGGCGCCTATTCCCCGTTCCTCCATATATTTTTTTAATATTCTCCACTGACGGAAAAACAGAAATTGCAGAAACCTGCTCTCGTCAACGCTTTCTCTAAGCATCTCCCGCATGCGGAAAACAGCCCCGGGCTCCCGCCGCTTCAGTTCCTCCGGCCACTCGTACCAAGGTGTTCCGTTAAAATGCTTCCTGATTGCACAAAAAAGCGCATAATCGTCAAGCCAGTACTGTTCTTTGCTGCAAAACTGACGGAAATCTCCGTTCTCTGTTGACAAACCGCGCCTGCATGCCAACAGCAGAAAACCGCCTTTTACCGCCGCTACCTTTTCGTAGTCTACCGGCCCAGCGCTGCCAATCGCCGCGTGTTCCAGCTCCTCGCGGGTCAACAGACCCCAGTCTGCCAGCATTTCCAAATCTATCAGCAGCGGATTGCAGGCAAATACCGAAACAGAGGAGTAAGGAGAATTGCCCTTTCCCGTCGGAGAGAGCGGCAGCATCTGCCACCATGTCTGCCCTGCATCTGCGAGAAAATCCACAAAATCATGAGCTTCCCTGCCTATGCTTCCGATCCCGTATCTGGATGGCAAAGAGGATACATGCAGCAGAATACCACAGGAACGTTCTAACTTTTTCGTCAACTTTTATTTTTCCTTTTTTGAGCCAAACGACAGTTTATTTTCTTCCCCATGAATCAGGCGCTTAATATTTGCCCGATGTCCGAATACAGCCAACGCCGCCAGCACCACAGTCGCTATCTTAATATAGATATCCTGCTCCAGAAAACAGGAAACGACAGCAATGGAAATCGTCCCTACAATAGAGGCCACTGAAACATATCTTGTGACCAGTATAATGACAACGGCTGCCGCCAGCGTAATCCCGGTTACCGCAGGTGTAATTATAAACAGAACACCCATTGTGGTTGCAATTCCTTTACCGCCCTTAAAGCCATAATACACGGGCCAGTTGTGTCCCACAACAACGCATATACCAGCAATCAGCAGTCCCGGACTTCCTGCCAGATACCGCCCTGCCAAAACACAGAGCACTCCTTTGGCAATATCCAAAAGAAAAGTGCCCATTCCCATCTGCCAGCCAAACGTGCGGACCATATTGGTGGTTCCCGCATTTCCGCTTCCGTAATTGCGTATATCTTTTCTCGCCACAGCGTTCGAGATAATAAGGGCGGGCGAAACGCTCCCTATGAGATAGGAGCCTATGCCGACGCCGATATAGAGCAGCACATCCATTTCAAATCCTCCAGACCGTCATTTCTCCTCGTTTCTCTGGCGTATAAACACCCTGACAGGCGTGCCGGAGAAGTCAAACGATTTGCGCAGAAAGTTTTCCAGATAGCGCTGATAGGAAAAATGCATCAGCGCAGCGTCATTTACAAAAAGCACAAAAGTCGGAGGACCCGTCGCCACCTGTGTGGCATAATAAATCTTAAGTCTGCGCCCTTTGTCCGACGGCGGCTCCACCGCCAGCACCGCTTCTCTAATACAGTCGTTCAAAAGGCCGGTGGTGATGCGCCTGACCGAATTCTCATATACGCTGTCGATCAGCATAAACAGCTTGTCAATCCTCTGCCCCGTCTTTGCGGAGATATAAAGTCTCGGCGCATATGTCATAAACGCCAGCTCTGTCACGATCTTTTTATTGTATTCCTCGATCGTGTGCGTGTCCTTTTCGATCGCATCCCATTTATTGACGGCAATGATGACGGGCTTTCCCTCCTCCACGACAAAACCGGCAATTTTTACATCCTGTTCCGTAATGCCTTCCTCCGCGTCAATCATCACCACCACAATATCGGCCCGCCGTACTGCAGCAAGAGATCTGATGACGCTGTATCTCTCGACGGACTCATCCTCAATCCTCGATTTTTTTCTCATGCCCGCCGTATCAATGATAATGTATTTTTCTCCGTCTCTCTCAAAGGGCGAGTCTATGGAGTCTCTCGTCGTGCCGGGAATATCGCTGACGATCGACCTGTTGTGTCCCAAAATCTTGTTCGTCAGGGACGACTTGCCCACGTTCGGCTTGCCGACAATAGCCACCTTCTTAACCTGTTCGTCGTTATCCTCTTCGTCTGCAGGATCAAAATGCTTTACCACCTCATCCAGCAGGTCGCCCAAGCCCAGACCCTGCGCCCCTGATATTGCAAATACTTCGCCGATGCCGAGCGCATAGAAATCGTACATCATCTCCTCGTCAGCTTTCGTCTCCGTCTTGTTGACGACGAGTATCACCGGCTTATCGGACCGGCGCAGAATATCCGCTACGTCATAATCCGCCGGAACAAGACCGTCCTTTGCGTCCACAAAAAATAAAATCACATCGGCAGCGTCTATGGCAAGCTCGGCCTGATGTTTCATCTGGGAAAGAATCACATCCTCGCTGGAGGGCTCAATCCCGCCCGTGTCAATCAGCGTAAATTTATAATTAAGCCATTCCGCATCCTGAAACAATCTGTCTCTTGTCACGCCGGGCGTATCCTCTACTATGGCGATTCTCTTTTTGCATATTCTGTTGAAAAATGTAGACTTGCCGACATTAGGCCTGCCCACTATAGCTACCAATGGCTTTGCCATGCAATACCTCCCCCGCTCTTATCGAAATTCCGCCTGATCACAAAATATATTTGGAGAGATTGCTCTCCTTGAAGCTGTCCTTTACATACTTTCTGACATATTCTCCGTCTATCTTAACTTCTACAGGCGGATAGACGTCTCCTGCATTGAACGACACATCTTCCAGCATATTTTCGACGATCGTGTGCAGCCTGCGTGCGCCGATATTTTCCTGCGTCTCGTTTGCGGTCTGTGCGCATTCCGCAATGGCCTCCAGCGCATCTCCTGTGAAAACCAGATTGACGCCGTCCGTCTCCAGCAGCGCCGTATACTGTTTTGTAATCGCATTTTCCGGCTGGGCAAGGATTTTTACAAAGTCCTCCTTAGTCAAAGATTTGAGTTCCACACGAATGGGGAAACGCCCCTGCAACTCGGGAATTAAATCCGATATTTTAGACACATGAAACGCTCCCGCCGCAATAAACAGAATGTAATCCGTTTTTACGGGGCCGTACTTTGTCACCACCGTTGTCCCCTCGACAATCGGCAGAATATCCCGCTGCACGCCCTCGCGGGATACGTCAGGGCCGTTCCCCATCGTCTTGCCTGCAATCTTGTCAATCTCGTCCAAAAAGATGATACCGTCCTGTTCTGCCCGCTCAATCGCCGTAGAGGTGACCTCATCCATATCGATCAGCTTGTCGGCCTCCTCCTGCTCCAGTATCTTCCTCGCCTCCGATACGGGGACTTTTCTCTTTTTTGTCTTTTTGGGCATAATGCCGGAAAACATATCGCCCATGGAAATATCGGCTCCTACTCCGGCAATTTCAATACCGATGCCGGAATTATCCTCCACCTCAATTTCAATCATTGTGGCATTCAGGACACCGGAACGCAGCTTATAATCCAGTTCTTCCCGCCTGCTCATCTTTTTCTGCTTTTCCTCCGGTGTCTCCTTATCCGCAGCAGGCAGCTGAGGCGCGCCAAAAATCATGCTCAGGGGATTGGGCTCCTGCGCCTTTTTATCGCCCATCAGAATATCGACAAGGCGCTTCTGCGCCATCTCCTTTGCCGTCTCTTCTACGGTTTCAAATCTCTCCTTTTTTACCATGCGTATAGAAGCCTCTACCAAATCGCGTATCATGGACTCCACGTCTCTTCCTACATACCCGACTTCAGTAAATTTCGTCGCCTCAACTTTCACGAAAGGCGCCTTCATCAGCTTGGAGAGACGCCTTGCAATCTCTGTTTTGCCCACGCCCGTAGGGCCGGACATAATAATATTCTTCGGCGTAATCTCCTCCCGTATTTCCTCGGGCAGTCGGCTTCTTCTATATCTGTTCCTCAAGGCTATTGCGACGGCGCGCTTTGCCTCGTCCTGCCCTATAATATACTTGTTCAGTTCGTCTACGATCTGTTTGGGTGTCATTGCCATTTTGTGTTAAACCTCCTCGACCGTGATATTGGAGTTGGTAAAAATACAGATTTCAGACGCTATTTTAAGCGCTTTTTCCGCAATTTCACGCGCGGAAAGCTCAGTATTTTCTATCAACGCCGTCGCGGCAGCCTGCGCATAGGTTCCGCCCGAACCAATTGCCACTACGCCACAGTCCGGCGTAATGACCTCGCCCGTTCCCGATATAATAAGCATTTCGTCCTCATTGGCAGCAATCATCATTGCCTCCAGCTTTCGCATTACCTTGTCGCTGCGCCAGTCCTGCGCCAACTCCACGGCTGCCCGGGAAAGGACCCCGCTGTGCTGCTCCAGCTTCGCTTCAAATCGTTCCGACAGCGTAAAGGCATCCGCAACAGAGCCTGCAAAGCCAATCACCACTTTATCGTTATACAGGCGCCGTACCTTGACGGCTCCGTTTTTCATGATCGTGCGCTCTCCCAGAGTCACTTGTCCGTCTCCCGCTATCGCCGTTTTCCCGTCTTTTCTGACGGCGACTATCGTCGTTCCCATAATCTTTTCCATATTGCTACCTCCAATTCCCCGCTTTCTCTATCTCTTCCAACGCTCTTGACGCTATATATCTGTTCTTATCCGCTTTTTTCCGAAACCGCTTATCGGCAGGCTGCATAATACCAAAATTCACATTCATGGGCTGAAAAGACGTATTGGATCCGTTTGATACATACTTTGCCAATGCACCTATCGCTGTTTTATCGGAAAATACAGGCTTTTCTCTGCCCAGCACGTCGCAGGCCGCAAAAAGCCCCGCAAGCAGTCCGCTGGAGGCAGATTCCACATATCCCTCTACGCCCGTCATCTGCCCGGCGAAATATATTTCCTCATTATCGCGCAGTCTGTAATGTCCGTCAAGCAATCGAGGCGAATTAATAAACGTATTTCTGTGCATGGCGCCGTATCTTAAATATTCCGCCCGCTCCAGCCCCGGTATCATCCCGAACACCCGCTTCTGCTCTCCGATTTTGAGATTTGTCTGAAAGCCCACCAGATTATACATGGTACCCTGCTCGTCCTCTTTTCTGAGCTGAACCACAGCATACGGCTCTGCGCCTGTGCGCGGATCAGTCAGGCCTACAGGCTTCATCGGCCCAAAACGCAGCGTGTCCACACCGCGCCCCGCCATAATCTCTACAGGCATACAGCCCTCAAAAATATCGGCTTTTTCAAACTCGTGAAGCAACGCCCGCTCCGCGCCGACAAGCTCCCTGTAAAAGGACAAGTACTCCTCCTGCGAGAGCGGGCAGTTCAGATAGTCACTGCCCCGCCCATAGCGGGAATACTCAAACACCTTCTCCATATCAATACTGTCCGCACTTACGATCGGCGCGGCGGCGTCAAAAAAATGGAGATGTTCACCCGTGAGCTTCTCCAAATAATCTGCCAATGCGTCGCTCGTAAGCGGTCCGGTGGCAACGATCGTCTTTCCGGTGAGCATCTCCAGATCGGTGATCTCGCGTCTTATAATCTCCACATTCGGACTGTCCTCGATCGCTGCCGTAATATATGCTGAAAATTTCTTTCTGTCTACAGCAAGCGCACCCCCTGCGGGAACTTTTGTCGCGTCGGCTGCCGCCATAACCAACGAATCGAGCCGTCTCATCTCCTCCTTCAGCAAACCGACAGCGTTTTCCATTCTGTCGGATCGCAGAGAATTGGAACAGACCAGCTCCGCAAAGCCGTCAGTCGTATGCGCCGGCGTCATTTTTCCGGGGCGCATCTCGTACAGCCTGACGGCAATGCCTCTTCTCGAAAGCTGATAGGCAGCCTCACAGCCCGCAAGGCCTGCGCCTATGATATTGACAGTGTCACTCATTGTTCTTCGCCGCTTTCCTGTTCGTCTCGCATTCCGGATTGGAACACTTCTTGTAGGACGAGCTTTTTCCCTTCTTCAGCACCATGTATGCGCCGCATTTAGGACACTTTTCCTCAATGGGCATATCCCACGATACAAATTTGCACTCGGGATAATTGTCGCATCCGTAAAAAATGCTGCCCTTTTTGCTCCGCTTTTGCACAACGGTGCCGCCGCACAGCGGACACGGCGTTTTAATCGTATTTTTAATCGGTTTCGTATTTTTGCACGTCGGATAATTGGGGCAGGCAATAAACTCGCCGAAACGTCCGCTCTTATACACCATCTCCGCACCGCATTTGTCGCAAATAATACCCGCCGGCCTGTCGGGCATCTCCACCTTTTTGACCTCTTTTTGAGCCTTTTCAAGCTCATCCTCAAAGGGGCCGTAAAACTCTGAAATCAGCTTTTTCCAATCTTTATTCTGCGTCTCTACCTCGTCCAGCTTCTCCTCCATATCGGCAGTAAAATCCACGTTTACGATCTCGGCAAAATTGTTTTTCATCAGCTCGGTAACGATTTCGCCCAGCTCGGTGGGGACGATCTGCTTTTTCTCCTTTTTAACATACTGGCGCTCTATAATGGTGGAAATAATCGGCGCATAGGTAGAAGGCCTGCCAATGCCCAACTCTTCCAAGGTTTTTACCAAGGACGCCTCCGTATAGCGCGACGGCGGCGACGTAAAATTCTGCTTTGGCGTCAGCTTTTTCACATCACAGACATCTCCCTCTTTAATGGGAGGCAACGTCTTGTTGTCCGCCTCTTCCTCATCCGCCGCAGACTGATAGACCGCCTTATACCCCTTAAATTTCATTTTGGAGAAAGAGGCCTTTAGCGTATGTTCCCCCGCTTCAATTTCGCATGCCATTGTATCGTATACTGCCGGAACCATCTGGCTCGCCAGAAAACGGGAATAAATCAGATTATACAGCTTATATTGATCCGTCGTCAGGCTGTCTTTCAGGTCTGCAGGCGTCTTGTCTATATACGTGGGGCGGATTGCCTCATGGGCGTCCTGCGCATTCTTTCTGCTGGAGTAGACGTTAGGCTTGGCCGGCACATATTCTCCGCCGAATTCACCGGCGATAAAGACCTTAGCCGCCTCCTGCGCCTCATTTGAAATTCTCGTGGAATCGGTTCTCATGTATGTAATCAAGCCGACCGTCTCCGACTCATTGATCTTAACGCCCTCATAAAGCCCTTGGGCAATCATCATCGTCTTTTTCGTCGTAAAACCCAGCTTTCTGGCCGCATCCTGCTGAAGCGTACTGGTTGTAAACGGCGGATATGCCTTGCGCTGTTTCTCGCTTCTCTTAACCTTTCTGATAATAAAATCAGATTTTTTCAAATCGGCCAGAACCTGTTCTGCTTCCGCTTCGGACTTTGGTTCAAATTTTTTTCCGTTTTTGCCGAAATAGCTTGCCTCAAATTCATTTTTCCCGTCGGCATTGGCCACAAGCGCCGTAATCGTCCAGTACTCGACCGGAACGAAATCGTTAATCTCCTTTTCTCTGTCGACGATCAGACGCACAGATACCGACTGCACTCTGCCTGCGGAAAGGCCGCGCCTCACCTTGTTCCAGAGCAGCGGGCTCAGCTTATACCCCACCAGTCTGTCCAGCACCCTCCTTGCCTGCTGGGCATTCACCCGCTCCATATCGATCTTCCGCGGCGTCTTAATGGCCTCCTTTATGGCGTTTTTCGTGATTTCATTGAACTCGATGCGGCATTTCTGATCCTCGGGTATATTGAGCGCATGAGCAATATGCCACGAAATTGCCTCTCCCTCTCTGTCAGGGTCGGTTGCAAGGTATACCTGCTTTGCGTTTTTTGCTTCCTTTTTCAAACCATTCAAAATAGGTGTCCGCCCACGTATGACAATATACTGCGGTTCAAAATCATTCTCCACATCTACGCCTATTTTGCTCTTGGGCAAATCAATCAAATGCCCGTTGCTCGCCAGTACTTTATAAGCGCTGCCGAGAAATTTTTCTATTGTCTTAGCCTTTGCCGGGGACTCCACTATTACCAGAGAATAGGGTTTTTCCGCCGTTTTTCCAGCTTTTGCTGCCATCGTTGTCCTCCAAATAATATATGTATCAAACCTACGTCTGCAAATTATACAGTTCCTTTTCAAAAAAATCAAGGCCTTTTGCATTTTGTCTACATTATATTATCCGAACATGGACTTCTTGACACGCAGAAAACAATTTAAAAATTATTTTTAAGGAACACCCATGCGCCTTTCCAAAAATACCCTTCCTGCCGCCGTCAGTCTTTTCGAAGCGCCTCAACAGGATCCATGCGCGAAGCTTTAACGGCAGGCGCCAGCCCGAATATCACTCCTATGGCAAAAGATATGACGACGCCCAAAAC
>QAKS01000037.1 GCA_003343685.1 Clostridiales bacterium
TCTGACAGCTTTTGGGAGAATGCGCTCTGTTCCTCAGGCGATATGCCGCTGTTCTGTGCCAGCGTCACCACCAGCTTTTTGCCGCCGTCTCCGGAAAAATCCCCCGAAATCTGGGCCGTCGCCGGAACGCCGAACGAGTCTGCCGCCAGCCGTTCAACATGCCCCGTATCTATGTCGTTTTCACAGCTGTATTTGAGCACAACGCCGCCGGTAAACCGTGTATCCAAACTGACGCCGCCGCATACGGCAAAGGCTATGCCTGCCACCACAATGCAGCCCGACAGAACAAACGCAATCCAGCGCCGTTCAAAAAGCCGCCGCGTCTTGGGTTCTTTGCCGATATGAAACATTCTTTTGTCGTTCAGCTTCTTCGTGTGCAGGAGGGAGTTCAGCATGAGCTTTGTTGCCCCCACTCCCGCTACAAAATTCATCACTATGCCGATTGCCAGTGTATATCCGAAGGAGAGCATTGTCCCCGATCCGAATATGATGAGCAATATGGCGACAATAAGCGTCGTCAGATTTCCGTCCAAAACGGAGTAAAAGGCGTGAGCATAGCCCTCCTTTACAGCGGCGCGCGGTGACCTCCCCCGGCGCAGTTCGTCTCCGATCCGTTCCGAAATGATGATATTTGCGTCCACGCCCATCCCGATGGAGAGAATAATGCCCGCGATACCGGGCAGCGTCAGCGTGATCTGGGTCACGGATACAGCCAGCAGCTGCACACTGATTTGCAAAAGCAAAGCAATGCTGCTCACAACGCCTGCCATACGGTAGCGGAGAATCATAAACACACAGATGCACAGCAGCGACAGAAGTCCCGCAACCACCATGACATAGAGTGCATCCTCTGCCAGAGACGGGCTGATGGTAGAGAAGCTCTTCGTCGCAAGAGAGAACGGCAAAGCGCCGGAGTTGATCTTCTCGGCCAGGTCTTTTGCCTCCTCGGTGGTAAAATCTCCCGATATCATGGCCTGTCCGCCATAGATAGCCTCTTCAACGCCGGGACTGGAGAGAAGCGTATCGTCCATATAAATCAGAATGACGTCTCCCACATGGGCCGCTGTAGCCTCGCCAAACAGCCTTGCTCCCTCTGCGTCAAAATTCAGCAGCACAACAGGCTGGCCGGACTCGTCTGTCGACGCAGTGCTGGAGCTTACGCTCTTTCCTTCAATCAATATATTTCCGCTGCTGTCGCGGAAGGTGAGCTGCGCCATTTCCCCCAGCTCTGCAATTGCCTTCTCCGGGTCAAAATTCTCCTCGTCAGACTTCCACGGAAAACGCACCAGTATATTCCCGTTCTGCTTGTCTACCGTAACTTCCCTGTCCAGTATATTGCTGTTGTCCAGCCTTGTCTCAATAATTGTTCTGGCCGACGCCAGTTCTTCAGCAGTCGGCTCGCTCTCATGGTTTTTCGGCTCAAAGACAGCCTCTACGCCTCCGCGTATGTCGATGCCAAATCTGATGTCTCCCACGCCCTTAATGCCGAACAGCCCGAACACCGACGTGTACACAATGAGCAATACGATTGCCAATATGATAAAAAAGGTTCCTCTGTTGACTTTCATTTTTCCCTCACTTTTTCTTTTTTACACGCGCAAACACGATCTCTTATCTTGCGAGAGTCCTTCGTTCAATAGCAGATAATTATATTCAGAAAAGTGAAATGGGCGGGGCCAGCGTCCCCACAGGCAATATGATGTGATCTTGTCTTTTTATAAAAAATGGTTTGCCGTTGCGGCACAGCAGCGGTCTCAGCAGCGCCGCGCCCCAGACCATAGCCGACAATGAGGAAACGGCCGTCAGAAACACCATTCTGCCAAAGACCGTCCTTGCAGGTCCATATCCGTTGTATCGAACGTCATTCACCATGAGGGCGCACGCAGGCGTAAATATTTCACTCGCGCCCATACTGTGCGATATGCCGTCTCCGTCGGATGAAATATTTTTCTCAGGGCAGCAGTCAGGAGATACAAAAAATGCGGAAAACACAAGACATGCCATTATCAGCGCAATAATGACAAGCGCTGCTGTTGCCGGTCTTCCGTCAGTCTTTACCATAGCCGCAATCTCCTCCGATTGAATTATACATGACAAGCATTCACAGTGCAACAGATTTTTCTCTTTTTTCATGGACAGAGCGTTATCGACGCAGTATACTGTAACAAGGAGCCTAAATGTTCCCTGCAAAGAAAAAAACACAGCTCCGGTCGGTAGTCCGGACGCGGCGTCTGTCGTCAGTAACCTGCCTCCTTTGGTTGTCCCTTCTTTGCTGCAGCAAATTTAAAAGGAGGAAAGCAATGGACAGCATATCTGTCTCGCTGACGGTCTTTTTTGACGGACAATTTTACGTCGGCCTGGTTGAACGTACTCAAAACGACATGTTGACCTGCTGCCGGATTGTGTTTGGCGCAGAGCCAAAGGACTGTGAGGTGTACCGATATCTCCTTGACAGCTGGTACAGTCTTGCATTCAGTCCCCCCGTCTCTGCCGGACGGATTTCCACAGCCCACATCAATCCCAAACGCATGCGGCGCACAGCAGCACGGCTGCTCTCTCGGCCCGCAGAAGGGGGCACCAAATCGCAGCAGGCGCTCCGATTGCAGCGGGAACAAAACAAAGTCGAACGCCGCATCAAAAGCAAAGCGCAAAAACAGGCGGAACAGCAGGCCGCATTTCTCCTGCGGCAGCAGAAGAAAAAAGAGAAGCACCGCGGGCACTGAGTCCCGGCGCTTCTCCCAATCCCTATTGTATTTCAAAGGCTGCGGCGCTGTTTTTCTGCGCTTTAATCCGTCGCGGCGGCGCCTTCGCTCTCATCCGATTCCGCCTGCCGTCTGCGTATGAACAGCCCCAGCGCCACGTCCAACCGCGCCTTCTGGATGGCGCAGCTCACTGTATGGGGCTTCATAATATCTCCGCTGTTGTTGTATGCCGCCGCCGCACAGCCGCCGCTGCAAAAATATTTCGCAAAGCAGTCCCTGCATTGCGGCTTATTCATCACATGGCACTCTCCAAAGGGCGCCCCCACAGACGGATCAAAGCTTGCCTCCAGCACGTTGCCCATTTTAAACTCGTCCTTTCCGACAAACTGATGACAGGGGTAAATATCTCCTTTTGGCGTAATCGCCGCATATTCCAACCCTGCTCCGCAACCCCGCAGCCGCTTATTCAGGCACGGCCCTCCGTCCAGCGCCACCATAAAGTGGAAAAAATTGAAGGGCTTACCCTGTTTTCGGTATTCCTCCGTCAAATGCCCCAGCTTCTCATACTCCTTTGTAATGAGAAACATATCGCTCATTCTCAGGGCAAGCTCTCTGTCGTCCGTAACGACCGGCTCAACGGAGATCTGGTCGAACCCTGCATCCGCTATCGCGCGCACATCCTCGGTGAAGTCCAGATTTTTTCTCGTATAAGTTCCCCGGATATAGTACTCCCTGTCTCCCCTGCCCGCAATCAGCTTTTTAGCATTTTCCAGCACTTTATCGTAGCTTCCCTCACCTGCTGCGTTCTTTCTCGCCCCGTCGTGAACCTCCCGTCTGCCGTCAATGCTGACCACCAGGTTTTTCATTTCCCTGTTGATAAAATCCGCCATTTCGTCGGTCACGTGGTAGGCATTCGTCGTCATGGTAAAGCGAATTTCCTTGCCTGTCTTTTTTTCCAGCTCTCTTCCGTATGCCACAGCGTCTTTCACAACACCGAAGTTGATCAGCGGCTCTCCGCCGAAGAAGTCCACCTCCAGATGCTTCCTCTCCCGGCTCTCGCGCACCAGAAAGTCGAGCGCCGCTCTTGCCACCTCTGTGGTCATCAGGCCCTTTTCTCCCTTATATGTTCCATCGCTGGCGAAGCAATAAGAACATCTCAGGTTGCAGTCATGCGCAATATGCAGACAAAGGCTTTTAATGCAGGGATCGTGAAATACCGGCTCGTCCCCCACCTCACACTGGGTAAACAGCAGGCCTTGGCGTTTCAGCTCCATAAACTCGCTCATAACCTCCGCCAGCACCTTTGTATCAAACTTGTCTATCAACCCGCTTTTGGCAGAATTTGCGCCGGTGTCGCCCTTCTCTATAAACTTCGCTATTTTATACGTCGTTTCATCCACCTCGTGGAGCGCACCGCTCTCCACATCGAGTATAAAAAATGTATCGTCAAATCTTCCCGCGTGTATCAAATTCTCTGCTCCTCATCTTGTCGTATGAAAAAAGAGCGCCCTGCCATAAGAGCGCTTCTTTTCTGCCGTATTCCGGGCATTACCCGCAAAAGCGCGTTATTTCTCGCACTTCTGGTTTGCAACTGTGCAGGATGTCTTACATGCCGACTGGCACGAAGCCTGACACTCGCCGCAGCCGCCCGTCTTAGCGCTCTTCTTCAGGCATGCGCCCGATACCGTCTTTATGTGCTTCATGATTCTATCGCTCCTTTTTTGAATCTTGTTTATTATTATACAACACCGCGGCTTCTATTGCAACGCTCAAAATCCACGCTGTTTCTCCGGCATATAAATCAATGCGTTTTTGTTCATATTCCCTGCTTTTTTATCATATTCTTTTTCTGTAGCCGCATAGATCACACGGCAAAGGAGAAATAAAGATGTCAGACAGAGAGCTGCTTGCGAGGCTGATACAGTGTGAAGCCGGCGGCGAAGGCGATACCGGGATGCGCGCTGTTGCAAGCGTTGTTATGAACCGTGTCAACGCACCCGGCGGAGAATATGCACGCATAGGCCAAGGCAGTATTCGCAATATCATCTATCAGCAATATCAGTTTGTCTGTGCCAGCACTACCGAAAACGGACAGCCCAATCCTCAGAACATCTACAACATGCGTCCGGAACAGATACATTTTGATATCGCCGACTGGGCCATTGCCGGAAACAGGCTTCCCTCTTTGGGGAGCGCCCTGTGGTTTTACAACCCCTATTCCGACACATGCCGGAGCAACTTTCCCAGCAATGTCGGGTATTTTGTCACGCGTATAGGCGATCACTGTTTTTACAATCCAACAGACGCCTACTATAAAACATGATTTAAGAAAGGAGTCATTGCAATGGATATGTTTTATAATCAGCCGCAATCACCGGGCCAGTCCGATCCCGGCCTGAACCTGAGGCCCAATGAGAGCCTGGAGGAGATTGAAAATCCCCAGACCGCCGAAGAGGTCTACCGCGGATCGCTCAGCGCGATTCTACAGCAGAACCTCGGCATCTACGTCATCTGTGAATTTCTTGTCGGAACGCAGAATATCGTTCGCAAGGACGGCATCCTATACGCCGTCGGCATTAACTTCGTCACGCTGTATCAGGAGGAAAGCAACAGCTACGTCATGTGTGACCTGTACTCTTTGAAATTCGTCAATTTTTATAACTCCCGAACGAAACCTCAGTCGCTCAGAAACCAACGGTAACTTTTCAAAAGAACGGCGGCCGGCGCTCTGCCGGCCGCCGGTTTCTCACACCCCGCTGCCTCTGCTCACACAGCAGCTTCTTTCCGCATATCGCCGGTCGGAAAAAAGCAAAGCCGCCTCAGACATCTGAAGCGGCTCCCGTTCCGTGTTTCTTCTAAAAGGTTCTGATTGAAGATGTCCAGCCTCCGTCAATCACCATGACGTCACCCGTAATGTATGACGCAAGCACGTCAGACGCCAGAAAGCATGTTGCTGCTCCAATATCCTCCGGCTCGCCCGGCCTGTGCATGGGAATGGCGTCCATCATCTTGTCTGCCGTCTCCTTGTTTGCATAAAACAACTTTCTCGTCCCCTCAAACATGATAGAGCCGGGACAGATGACGTTAACCCGAATACCCTCATCCGCCAATTCAATCGCCATCGCCTTAGACATGTTGATGACGCCTGCCTTTGCAGCTGTAAAGCCCACCTGAAGCCGCAGGGGAAGCACACCGGCAATGGAGGAAATATTGATAATATTACCCTTCGTCTCCTGTGTTCTCATCTGCCGAACGGCATATTTGGACATGTAATATACACCGTTCAGGTCACAGCCCATAATCCTGTCCCACAGAGCGTCGTCATAATCATAAATTTTCTTTCTGTACTCCGGACCGCCGTTGATCCCCGCATTGTTGATCAGCACGTCAAGAGCGCCGAACTTTTCCACCGTCTTTTTGACCAGTTCTTCGCAGCTCTCCTTTTGAGATACATCGCAGGTAATCGCCTCAGCCACACCGCCGGCTTCTCTCACCTCGTTTACAATCGCTTCAAGCGTTGCAACTGTGCGCCCTGTGACAACTACCTTCGCGCCTTCTCCCGCAAACGACTTTGCAATGGCACTGCCAATCGCGCCGCCTCCGCCCGTAACGACTACGACTTTGTCTTTCAGCTTAAGATCCATGGTGTTTCTCCTTGTATGATTGATTTAATATTTGTAATTGGTAAATCAAAAATACAGTTTCATTATATAACGGGATGTAAAAATAATAAAGCCTTTTTTAGAAAAAAATTGTAAAAAATAAAACGCTTACATAGGCATTGTAAAAGGAAAAAAATTTTATATGCCTCTTCTTGAAAAGCTCTTATCTCTGTCGGACAAAACAAAAAACGGGGCATGCCCCCTCTAAAAGGGCCGCCCCGAAATTTACATTGATTGCCGGCGGAGCTTTTGCTCTGCCGCTGTCAGTCGAGCTCAGGCTCGATCAACCCCAGATTGCCGTCGTTTCTCTTGTAGAGGACATTGACATCGCTGCTCTCTCCGTTGACAAACACGAAGAAATCATGCCCCAGCATATCCATCTGCAGTTCTGCTTCCTCTACCATCATCGGCTTGATCGGGAACTTCTTTCTCCTTACCAGTTTGTACTCCTCTTCCTCCAGATCGTCCACATCGTCGTAGATGGGCGCAACGTCGGAATCGTAGGCCGTATCCCTAAGACGCTTTTCCAGTTTCGTCCTGTGGCGGCGGATCTGCCGCTCCAGCTTTTTCAAAGCAGCGTCTATGGAATTGTACATATCTCCGCTGACCTCCTCGGTGCGGAGCAAGACTCCGTCGAACGGCACAGTCACCTCGGCAATATGCCTGCCCTTCTCTATTGAGAGCATGACATGGACTTCCGTATCGTCCTTGAAATACCGCTCAAGCTTTCTCGCCTTTTTTTCGGCTACTCCCTCGAGATAGTTGGAGACTCCCATTCCTTTTCCTGTTACACTAAGACGCATAAAACTTGCCCCCTTTCGGTTTCCCCGCATTTTGCTTCATCTTTACACGGGGTTAATAATAGTATTCTCCAAAAAGGGGCCGTTTTCCTCTAAAAAATTGTTTCAATAATGTAGAAAAAAGATGAACGATGCCTCTCTGCTTAAAAAAGAAAACCGTACATGTTTTACGTCGGAATTCCTTATAACCGCAAAACAGTACAGCAGCCAAAGAACTGATGACGCCGTCCTTGCAAAACTGCGCGGCGATGAAACAGCCGAAGGGCTGAAAAAGACGGCAGCTGACCTGGTCTTTGCCCCCACACCCGCCGCCTGCGAGGTTTGCTCCTAAGGCGTTATGCCTCCCCACTACTACTCGTCTCGACGTCCAAGACGCCGGGCGGACTAACTTCTAAACCGCACCATGCTCACGGAACTTTTGCCCGCTTACGTGGATCGTTTTGCCTGCGACTGGCTTCGATTTTCAACCACAGACCT
>QAKS01000047.1 GCA_003343685.1 Clostridiales bacterium
CTCAAGCATGGTTTTACTCCTTTATGTCGATTTGACTGAGACGTTCCAGACAGGAAATAAACCCCGGATCGTCGTAATATTTTGAGAAACAGGGGTGGGTGCGAAGAGCGTGGATATTTCCCTGAAGCACAGCTTTTTTACTGCGTGGAAGCTCCATTCTCATGATGTGGCGACCGGCATAGCTGCTGAGGTTCTCAAAATAGCCGTCCGAGCATAAAACGCTGTTTGTCTCAAGTATGGAGCGCATGGCGTTCACAAACAGCTCCAGCACACCGATGCAGCCATCCCGGTCATCCTCATCGGCATAAAACTGCGCTGCTGTAATATAGATCTGGGCGGTGCTGCTCGGATGAACGTCTTCTAAATGATAAAGCTCCGAAAGGCGGAGCAGGCGGTGCAGCGTTTCCCGCGCAAACTGTTTGTCGTCCGGCTTTAAGAACATCAGCTGCAGAAAATCCTGAATGGCGGAAATCAAATGCTGTACCGCGGCGAGCTCAAACAGCTCCTGTGCCCGAGCCGTTTCCCTTTTTTGTATGTACGCCTGTGCGGTAAGCTCCATGCTGGCGTCAAGGATGCCGCTCTCGCCATTCAGCATGTCTAAAACAGCGTCCGGCTCCTGAAGAAAGAGCAGAGCGGATGCTTTGATGGCGGCAGCGTTTTTGATGAGGGAAGGGTCTCCGCTTTTGGACGATATTCTGTCACAAAGGGAGACCACAGTGCGCAGAATTTCCTGTTCGTGTGCATTCAAAATCGAATGGTTGAGCAGCAGCATGGACATCTGCTGCAGGAAGGGAAAACAGGAGTAATACTCCGCTATCAGTTTTTTGCAGCGGCTGAGAGCCAGATCGGGTGCGTCTGTAAATTCTCGGGAGAGGCTGCTGTAAATCTCGTTGATTTCTTCATCCGTCAACTGCGCTTCGTATCCGGCGAGTTCGTCGAGCGTAACGTTGAAAAAAGACGCGAGCTTGGAAAGCGTGACGAGATCGGGCAGGGTGGATCCGCTTTCCCATTTTGACACTGCTGATTTTGTAACGTGCATGAAATCCGCCAACTGATCTTGGGAGATTCCCTGTTCTTTGCGCAGCTGTGTAATGTTGGCCCCTGTGTTCATTTTATACATATCAGCACCTCACAAATTTAGTATATGGTTTCCGAAACGGAAATACAATATATTTTAAAGAAACTTTTCTACAATATGTTTCCTGTAAAGCAATGAAAAAACCCAAAGCGTTGCGCTTCGGGCAAGAAGTCAGATGGATCGCGTGTATTAAAAAAATCCAAGCTGTTCCGCATCGCGGCGTTTGCGTGTTTTGGCAGAAATTTTCTGTACATTTTCGGGAAGCTCGCGGATAAATGCGGAAGGGTCGCCCGAGGATGTCATAATCAGTTCATCGCGCGCCCGTGTCATGCCGACAAAAAGCAGCCGTCTTTCCTCCTCGGTATTTACGCTGCCGTCGGCCCGATCCAGCGGCAGAGACCCGGCGCTGAGACCCGCGAGGAATACGACAGGGAACTCCAGCCCCTTGGCGCCGTGAAGCGTCATCAGCGAGACTGTGCCTGACGCATAGGATTTGCCTGAGGTACGCCGGATATCGGCCTCCTCCCCGAGAATAAGGGCGTTGAGCAGGCTTTCCATGTCCGGATAAAACACCGCCGTGTTTATGAGTCTTTCCATTGCGTCGTTGGCTGTGTGTCTTTCTGCCCAGAGAGACAGAAGGCTGCGGGGCTTTTCACCATCTTGAAGCAGAGCGGTAAATTCGTCGGTCTCAGCCAGCCAGCGTTCGGGATAAACCGGCTCCTGTAATGCGGTTCGCAGGGAATCAAACGACATGGCATAGTCAATCTGCTCGTGAGACATGTCCCATGTGAACTGCATACAGGTGCGCATTGCGGACATGTCGTCCGGATGCAGCAGAAAACGGAAAAAAGCGACAGCGCCGCGGACAGCATCATCCTCCAGATAGCTGCCGCGCCCCGAAACTGTGCAGGGAATGTCGTCGTGGCGCAGGCAGGATTCGATCAATTCCAGCTGGCGATGGGTGCGGCAAAGCACGGCAATTTCGGAGAATGAATGGGATTCGTCCCGGTCAGCGCGCATAGACTGGGCGGACAGCATGTCAATACCGCCTGTCATGCGGGCGATCTCTTTTGCGATCCAGACAGCCTCTGAAAATGGAGTGTCGGCAGTCGCAAGCCGAACGGCAGAACCCTGCCCGCGCACCGGCTCCAATGTTCTTGGGCCGCCGGGATTGTGTGCGATCACGTCGGCGGCGCAGGAAAGAATGGGCGGAACGGAACGATAATTTTTACGCAGCCTGATCGTTTGCAGATCGGGAAAATCTCTCCGGAGCTCGTCGAAGCAGGCGGCGCTGGCGCCCCGAAAACCATAAATGGACTGATCCGGGTCGCCGATGACGAAAAGGCTGCCTCCGTGTTCAGACCAGTGACGCACCAAACGGCGCTGCACAGCGTTGATATCCTGAAACTCGTCCACAAGCAGATAATCAAACATATGTTTGCGTTTGCAGTTAACGTGCAGCGCGTCCAGAAGAAGGTCGTCCAGATCGCGCGCACCCATAGCGGCGCAGCGCCGCATGTATTCTTGACAAATACATGGTTCAATCCCCGCAGATTCATATGATTCACCGTTTTTGACGCGGGAGACAGCGGAAATGGCGTCACGGACAGACATCCTGCTGCCGTAATGGCGCAGAATATTGAGAACGATTAAAGCGGAGTCCTGCGGGCCGAGCAGAGGGCGCTTGTCCAGCAGCGCAAGACAGATGGAGTGGAAAGTACCTATTGTCATTCCGCGCACAGCGCTTTTACCGCCAAGGCGGGCAATAAGACGCTCCCGCATTTCCGCGGCAGCCTGATTGGTAAACGTGACGGCAGTAATCCGGGAGGGCTTAACGCCGCAATTCTCAACCAAATGTGCGATTCTCTCCACCAGCGTTTTGGTTTTCCCCGTACCCGGACCCGCAATAACGGCGGTATGGAGATCTGCAGCGTTGACCGAGAGAAGCTGTTCGTCATTGAACTGCTCGGCGGCGGATGGGGAGGGGGAGGGCGCATGATTTTTAGCGGCGGGCTGTACGCTTTTTCTGCGCGTACTTTTTTTCTCCGATATCCCCAACATAGAGATCTGCCCCATAAACTGCTCCCGCTCGCCGGGAGCAAATAAAATGATCTGGCCGTATTCCCCATCATAGCCGGATATGCGGTCTACTTTGCCTTCGCGCAGTCGGCGCACGCCTTCGGCAACGAGACTGCCGGCGCACCGTTCAATTTCCTCCGTCGGCGCTTCACGCAGAATGTAAAATTCCGGCCCCAGCTCGCTAAGGAGCAGCTCATATTGCTGCGCGATTTTCTTGCTTGTCGGCGACATGCCGGCAGCCGCGGCGATCAGCTCCGGCAGGGGAACGAGGTTTTCAAAAGGCTTGGCGCGGTCAGGCATGAAACCGCAGGGGCGGTCGGACAGCTCCCACGCCCGGTGCTGCACGCCTATGGTAATCTTTTTGCCGCAGACAGGGCATTTTCCGCCGAGCCGGTTCGTCTCCTCCGGCAAAAGACGCTGATGGCAATTGCGGTGGCCGTCCAGATGATATTTTCCCTCTTCCGGGAAAAATTCGATCGTCCCAAGGAATCCTTCGCCGGTCCGTATGGCGCGAGCCATGCCGCTGTAGGACAGCGGTGTATCGAAACGATTGGCCTCCCGCCCCAGCTTTGCAGGGGAATGGGCATCCGAGTTTGAAATAAGCGTATAACGGTCTAAGGCGGATATACACCAGTTCATGGGAGGATCGGAGGAAAGGCCCGTTTCAAGAGCGTAAACATGAGGTGTCAGATCCTCAAAGCACTCTTCAATCGTATCAAAACCGGAAAATGCCCCGAAAAGAGAAAAGTGGGGCGTCCAGATATGGGCGGGAATAAACAGAGCCTCGGGACATGTGTCAAGAGTAATCTCCAGAAGATCCCGGCTGTCCAGTCCCAGGATGGGGCGTCCGTCGGAATGTATATTGCCAATGGCTTCCAAACGGCGGGAGAGGTTTTCGGCAGCCTCAAGACCGGGAAGTACGATCAGATTATGAACTTTGCGCGTTTTACCGTTTTTTTTATAAATTGAGCTGATCTCTCCGGTGACGACGAAACGGACGGCGGATGAACCACTGGTATCACAGGGAAGGCGATATTTTTCCTTCAGCGTATAAAATCCGTCCTCCGCAGGCTCCAATACTTCAGCCAGCTCCTGCCTCCATGCAGGATGGGTAAAGTCGCCTGTTCCCACAAGGCCGATGCCTTTTTTCCGCGCCCACAATTCCAGATGCGGCGCATCGCAGTCCCGACTGGTAGCGCGGGAGTATTTGGAGTGTATATGAAGATCGGCAATATACATATCGTAACCTCCGTGTTTATTATAGCTGTATCTATTATTATATCATACTCGAAAAAACCGTGCGGGGGAAAAACAACTGGCTCAAAGGTTTGGAAAATGATATAATAAAATCAGCAACCGACAGGAGGAAGACAACATGAAAAAGCTCGGGTTTGGAACGATGCGCCTGCCGCTTAAGGATAAGAACGATCAGACCAGCATTGATATGGATACGTTTAAGCAGATGGTTGATCTGTTTTTAGACAGGGGCTTTACCTATTTTGATACGGCGTATATGTATCACGAATTTAAAAGTGAGACGGCGGTGAGAGAGGCGCTTGTGGAGCGGTATCCGCGCGATGCGTTTCTTCTGGCAACGAAGCTGCCTGTCATGTTCTTGAAGCAGGAGGGAGATCAGCAAAGAATATTTGACGAGCAGCGCGAAAAGTGTGGCGTCGATTATTTCGATTACTATATGCTCCATAATATTGGGGCGGAGCATTATGAAATTGCAAAAGATTTGACAGCTTCGGATTTATACAGGCGAAAAAAGAGGAAGGAAAGGTCAGAAACATCGGCTTTTCCTACCATGACGATGCAAAGCTGCTGGATGAGATTTTGACCGCGCATCCTGAGGTGGACTTTGTTCAGCTCCAGATTAATTATCTGGACTGGGATAACGAAAGCATTCAGTCCGGCAGGTGTTATGAGGTGACAAAAACACACGGGAAAAAGGTCATTGTCATGGAGCCGGTGAAGGGTGGCACCCTAGCCAGAATTCCGAAGGAGGCGGAAGCTGTTTTGAGGCGATGCACACCGGATATGACGGCGGCATCATGGGCCATACGGTTCGCGGCGAGCTTGGACGAGGTGCTGACGGTGCTGAGCGGCATGTCGGATTTACAGCAGATGGAAGAGAATACAGGCTATATGCAGCAGTTCGAGCCACTTTCCGAAAAGGAGAAAGGAGCTGTCCGTGAGGTGGTGGATATGATCAACAGAGCTATTGCAATTCCCTGTACGGCATGTCGGTATTGCGTGGACGGCTGTCCCAAACATATCCCCATACCCGATTACTTTGCGCTGTACAATACCGAAAAGGTATCGCTCAATGCAAATCGTTCTGCGCAGAGCGTGTATTATGAGAATTACGCACGGACGATGGGAAAGGCTTCGGAGTGTATTGCCTGCCGAAAATGTGAAAAAAGCTGTCCGCAGCATATTGAAATAGCGGATAAAATGAAGCGAATTGCAGAAATGTTTGAAAAGTAAAAAATAAAAGATGTAATACACAAAAGACAGATACAAAAACAGCGCACCATTGCTGTATGGCTGCACTGGTTTTTAAGCGGATACTGCGAAAGGAAAAGCTTTCCCGTTCAGCGAACCGGCGTGAAATCGATTTCCGATATTTGTTCAGTGGCCTCAAGCTTAAAAATAACGGGTCTCAAACCGTCATTGCAGCTGCATATGGCAACACCGGGCTTTCTGATCCAGTCTCCGTAATAAAACACGTCTTTTCCGGCGCCGTGGGCCAAAGCGAAAACATACTGATAGACGGCCTTCCATGCTTCATCGCAGAAGCCCTCCGGCTTGGCATAATCGGCATAAAACACATCGCCTTCTTTCATCATCGGACATGCGGTTAATCCGGGTGCACCGTATTCTCCGGCTAATTCCTGATTCAAAGTTGTTTTTAAAACTGTTATTTTTACTTTTTTCATTTTTCCTCCGGTTCCTTTTTCAAAAGGTCAATTTTGCAATATATGACACAAAGCAGCAACAGAATGAAGCCTGCCGGTGCTCATACGCAAAGAGTATCTGTTTTTGGAAAGCTGCTGTTTGTCGTTATGCACTAACCATGCTGTTTCTTACAATTTGAGCGGCATCATTTGTGTCTTTAGCATCGGATTCGATCAACTTTGCAATATTTTCAAGATACTGATTCAGCTCTGCGGTTGTCATCTCATCCATATCTTTTTCTCCTTCTATCACAGCATATGGTACAATCAGATATTAAACTCGTCTATGATGATTCGTTTTGCAGTCTCCAGTCTGTCCTGATCGGTACAGAAGCTGATCTTCATTTCCGATGTGGTGACGATAGCCAGATCAATGCCGTTTTTCGCAAGGGTACCGAACAGACGCGCGGCAACGCCGTGACGACGCTCCATGCCCGCGCCCGCTACAGTCAGCTTGCACAAACCGGACATGATGGACGGCTCCGGAAGTCCCGCGGAAACGAGAGCTTTTGCCGTATCCTCCAAAGCCTTTTCCGGTATGGAAAAGCAGACGTCGACGAGACCATCTTTCGGGGCAGTCTGCGTAATGATATCCACGCTGATGCCCGCCGCTGCCACAGCATCAAATATCTTAGCGGTTTCACCGGTGTTATGGGCGATGCCGGAAAGGGTGACAGTAGCCTGCCCGGTCTCGACGGACAGGTTCGTAACAGCTCTGTTTTCGTAGATAATGTCGTGCATCGTATACATGCCGGCGGGGCGCCCGACGATGAATTTGGCGGCGCGAACGGCGCCTACGGCAAACACTTCCTTGCTCTGGGCAAAGTGGTTGATTTCGATAATCTCATCGTCCTTGATGAACAACACCTGATGCTCGCCGACAATGCTGCCGCCGCGGACGGAGTGAATTCCGATTTCGTCCTGCTGACGCGGGGAATAGCCGCTGCGTCCGTATTTGTATTCCAATGTATTTTCATATGCGGCATTGATGGAATCGGCAAGAGCCAGAGCGGTGCCGCTGGGGGAGTCCACCTTTTTATTGTGGTGCTTTTCGATGATCTCAATATCCACAGACTGACCGAAGAATCCGGCTGCCTGTTTGCACAGATCCATTTGCAGATTCACGCCGAGGGACATATTCGCTACGAAAAAGATCGGTATATGAGCAGAGGCATCGCGAATGGCCTGCTTATCCTTATCCGAATAGCCTGTCGTCGCAAGGACGAGAGGTACGTTTTTTTTCAGCCCATACTCCAGCAGCTTTCCGAGAGCCGCCGGACGCGAAAAATCAATCAGCACGTCCGCTTGGCCTGCGTCACAGGGATGTTCAAATACAGGGAAACTTTCCCTGCCTGTAGAGGCAACGTCGACACCCGCCAGAATATTAATCTCGCCGTCCCGTTGGGCAACGCGGGAAAGGGTCTGCCCCATCTGTCCGTTAATACCGGAAATGATAATATTAATCATAGATACCTCACTTTAAAAGATCGTACTTCTGCATGACGGCGGAAAGCTTTTCCGTTTCCTGCCCGGACATTTCGCAGAGGGGAAGGCGGAGTATTCCGCTGTCAAGCCCCATGAGCAGAAGAGCTGTTTTTACGGGGATAGGGTTAGTTGCCATAAACATGGCGTCCATAATGGGCTTTAGGCAAAGCTGCATTTTTGCGGCCCGTTTGGTATCGCCGTCAAGATATGCCTTGGCCATTTCGTGAACCTCCTTTGGCATGACATTTGACAATACGGAAATGACACCCTTGCCGCCGAGAGACATGATGGGAATGGTCTGGTCGTCATTGCCGGAATAGAAGTCGACACGGTCACCGCACAGCGCCATCATTTTCGCAGTATGGGAGATATCGCCGCTGGCTTCCTTCATGGCAGCAATATTCTCGTGCTCGGCAAGCCGCGCTAACACCTCAGCCTTCATGTTAACTCCTGTGCGGGAGGGAACGTTGTAGGCGATAACGGGAAGGTCTGTGCTGTCCGCAATCGTCATATAGTGACGGTATAAACCTTCGTCCGAACATTTATTATAGTAGGGAGTGACGTGCAGCAGGGCATCCGCCCCGGCCTGTTTTGAGTATAATGACCACTCCACGGCTGTTTTGGTGTTGTTCGCGCCTGCTCCGGCGATGACCGGAACCCTGCCGTTTACATACTCGATTGCGGTTTCAAGAGTTTTTTTCCGCTCGTCAGCGGTCATGGTAGCCGGCTCGCCGGTCGTGCCGCATATGAGAAGAGCGTCAGTGCCGTTCCCGATCTGAAAATCAAGCATTGCCTTCAAACGCCCATAATCCACACCGCTGTCGGTGAATGGAGTGATAAGCGCTGTTGCGGAACCTTCAAATATACTCATCGTTTGTCCTCCGTCCAGTACTTAGATTATTATACTATGCATTTCTGCGGATGTATTCCTCCGCGATTTCCACTGCGTTGGTTGCAGCGCCTTTTCTGATGTTGTCTGCCACTACCCATAGGTTTACGCCGGAGGGAACTGTGTCGTCGCGGCGAATGCGGCCTACGAAAACCTCGTCCTTGTCCTCGGCGTCGATGGCCATGGGATATACGCCGTTTTGAGGATCGTCCTGTACGATGATGCCGGGCGCCGCCTTGAGCGCCGCCTTGAGCTCGTCCAGATCGAAAGGCTTTTCAAACTCAATGTTGATGCTCTCGCTGTGGCCGTGAAAAACAGGTACGCGGATGCATGTGGCTGTGACCTTGATGGTGTCGTCGCCCAGAATCTTATGCGTCTCGTTAACCATCTTCATCTCTTCCTTTGTATAGCCGCTTTCCAGAAAGTCGTCAATCTGGGGCAGGCAGTTGCCAAAGATCGGATAGGGGAATTTCTGGGGAGCTTCTCCCTTCATGCCGCGCTCCAGATCTCCGTAGCCGCCGACGCCTGCGCCGGATACCGCCTGATAGGTGGAATAGATGACGCGCTTAATTTTGTATAGATCGTGCAGAGGCTTTAAGACGACCATTGCCTGAATGGTCGAACAGTTGGGGTTGGCGATGATGCCGTTCTGCTTGTCAATGTCGGCGGGATTGACCTCCGGTACGACGAGAGGAACGTTCTGATCCATGCGCCATGCGCTGCTGTTATCGATCACCACGGCGCCCGCCTTGGCCGCAAAGGGAGCGAAATGCTGGCTTGTGCTGCCGCCTGCGCTCATCAGAGCAATATCTATATGATTTTCCTCGAAGCATGTCTCGGTAAGCTCAAGGACTTTATATTCCTTACCCATGAATTTAAGGATGGAACCTGCGCTGCGTTTGGATGCAAACAGAAAGTATTCCTTTGCGGGGAGCTGGCGCTCCTCCAAAACCTGCAGCATTTTCCTGCCTACCATGCCTGTCGCGCCTACTACGGCGATGTTATAAGTTTTCATTGATGCCTCCGTCAGTGGTTTTTTTATATTTGCTCTCGCATTAAGCCAAAATACACCACTATAATTTCCGTATATTATAGCACCATACAGAACCGACGTCAACGAGCGCGGCACTTGAAAAGCCACACGGATGTTGAAGTAATATAATATTTATGGTATTTTAAAGAGGTGCAAAAGAGAAGGGAGCGCATGAAAGTTATGAAAATAAGCGCCGATGTCAGAAAATACGAAAACTTTGTGATAGAGCAGAGAAGAAAGCTTCATGCCATACCGGAGCTGGCGGAGGAGGAAAAGGAGACAGCCGCATATATAGAAGAGCAGCTCCGGCTGCTTCGGCCGGACTCGCTGGAAAGGCTGTTCCGTACAGGGGTAAAGGCTGTCTTTCTGGCAAAGAACCCGAAAAAGACAATTGGCCTGCGGGCGGATATGGATGCACTGCCGGTGCAGGAGCCGGACGCCTGTCCTTTTCGATCCGTACACGAGGGGAGAATGCACGCCTGCGGACATGACGGGCATATGGCGATTATGCTGGGCATGGCGGCGCTGATCGCACAAAAGCGCGATCAGCTTGAAAATAACTATGTGCTGATTTTTCAGCCCGCAGAGGAGGCGGACGGGGGCGCACAGCCTATGATAGACGAGGGTGCGCTCGAAAATCCCAAGGTGGACGAGGTATACGGCCTCCATATCTGGCCCTATCTGGAGGCGGGGAAAATAGGCATTAAGCAGGGTCCTCTGATGGCGGGTATGAGAGATATTAATGTGGATATAATTGGAAAGAGCGCCCACGGAGCCAGACCGCAGCACGGAACCGACGCTGTCGTTGCGGCGGCGCAGTTTGTGAATCAGGCGCAGACGATCATTTCGCGCAATGTTGACCCCGTGGATACGGCAGTTCTGACGCTCGGCGTAATCAAAGGCGGTGAAGCCCGAAATATTGTCTGTGACCGCGTACATATGGAGGGGACGCTCCGAACATTTGACGACGGCGTCGCCGACATGGTGAAGGGAAGGCTTTACGACATTCTGAGCGGGCTGGAAAAGGGCATGGGTGTTGAGACAAGGTGCTATGAGACGATGGCATTTCCGGCGGTGGTCAACGATCGGGCTTTGACCCAAAGAGCGAAAGAAAGGCTGGATGAAAGCGACATTGCCCATGTGGAGAAGGTGATGATCTCCG
>QAKS01000109.1 GCA_003343685.1 Clostridiales bacterium
TTTGCGAGGACGCGGCAGTTAGAGGAGCGGGGGCCACACCATCCTGTCTCCCCTTTTCCGAATTTGAAACACCGGAACGTCCACCTTTGCGGCAAAATTTTCCGGCACATCAAAATCATTCTGAAAGTGCATGGGAATAAACAAAGCGGGATGAAATGTCTCGATAAACTCCAGCGCTCCGTCGTCAAAGGGGCCCTTGAGACGGGTGTCGATGGGAAAAAACGCCACGTCAATTTTGCTGACAAACCGGGCAATATATCCCAGCGCGTCAGTAAAATTCTGCCGAAGTTGACGTTCCTCGTCCTCCGTGGCTTCCGTGTGCCAGTGCCAGCAGTTCAGATCTCCCGCATGAAACAGCCTATAGCCGCCCGCCTCCACGTAGAAGGAGCCTCCGATATCGGTAGAGGGGCAGCGGCGCACAAACAGGAAGTCGTCCCGCCATGTGGCGTCAACCCCCATCCTGTGTACATCAAACTCCTTCGGCGGGTTAATCATGCCCACGTCCAGAATATAGGCGGTATTGGGATTTTCCTCCGCATAGGTAAAGATAGCACGGTTGCAGTGATCATAGTGCCTGTGCGACACAAAAAAATACACCCGCTCAAAGTCCGCCATCCTGCCTTTAGGCAAAACGCCGCAGGAGAAGCCCTCTCCTGCGCCGTATGGGTTTTCGTTGTAATAGTCGAACACAAGCAGCGTTTTGCCGAGAATCACAGCAAAGCCGCTGTTGTCCAAATAATAGATTTCCATCTTATGCGATCACATCTCCCGAATAGCTGATAATCGACGCCGTGTAGACCCCCTCAATATGGGAAAACCTGTCTATCAGCGCAATATCCTGATCCGTCACGTTCATCTCCAGCGTCATTTCGATTACACCCTGAGACACCGTCTTGTTTTTCAGCTTGCCTGCAGAAAACTTTTTGAGCATATTCCCCACGTCCGCCTTCGCTCTCTCGTCAAACCGCAGCACCAGAATGTACGGCATGGTGCGCTTCAGCTTGAACAGGGAGATCACGATGAGCAGCAGGCCGATTACGATAGTCGATATAATGGCGATCAGATAGAGATTTGCACCGACGACGATACCCTCGGCAATCGCCCAGAACATAAAAATCGTGTCGATCGGGTCTTTCACCGCAGTACGGAAGCGGACGATAGACAGTGCACCGACCATACCGAGAGAGAGCATCAGGTTGCTGCTGATGGTCAGGATGATCACCGACGTGACTAACGACAGCAGAATCAGGCTTGTGGCAAAGCTCCTGGTGAACACCACGCCGGAGAATGTCCGTTTGTATATGAACATGATAAACAGGCCTATGACGAACGCAATCGCTATCGTCATAAGTATCTGGCTCCACGTTACCTCTCCTGTTGTAAAGCCCTCCAAAACACTGTTTTTGATGACGTCCTTTGTACTCATATCTGTTATTCGCTCCTTAAAAATAATTATCTCTCGTATTTTCTGCAGGACACATATTTGGAGATCGCCGTCCTCTGGTTACACGCCATATTGGCGAGAAAGTTTTTGATATAGCCCGGCAGCGATTTGTTGAACTTGACCTCCAGCACCATCATCCCCGGCGGGCAGATCGGCACGGTAGGCATGTTTCGGTCGAAAATGCTCCCCAGCGGGCTGCCGCTCCGCAGGTTCTTGTCAAAGGTGATGCGAACGCTTTCGTAATCCATAACAAACGCCTCGCGCTCATAGTCTACCACAACCACGGGCTTCAGCTGGAAAAGCTTCATCTGCAAAAATATTTCCCGGGCATACGGAGAGTTTTTCGCCAGCAGAGGATACGGGTCTCCCGCAATAATCCTGTCATATTCGCTTCTTGTGAGAGGCAGGCTCTTTTTCGCGATGTACTGGCCCTCCTTAATTTTCTTCTCAAATTTGATTACGCGGTCGGAATAGTCGTAAATCCGTATGCGGTATTTTGCGCGGCTCTGGACGCCGGCCATTTTTTCAACGAGCGCCGTCTCCTCAAAATCGTCGAAGTACAGGCTTCGGATCGTATACTCTCCGTTTTTTCCGGCATTTTTGTCCCGTTTCAGCATGTGCGCCAAGCCGGTAGAAAGAACGGCGTAGTCGCTTTCGTTAATATAATATTTTAATTCGTGCCTGAACGTCAGTTTCTCCATAGTTCGGAATTATATCACATATTGATGCGTTTTTCAAGACAGGCGGGCGGGCCGATATTCCCCCGCCCCATAAGGGATAGCCGACCTCACCCGTCCGTTCCAAGAGACATATACCTGTCCGCGCGGACAAAATAGAGCTGCGCACTTTTCACCGGCGCCCTGCGGATTGTCGTGACAGCGCGCTCGTAAATGGCGAGCTGCTTTTCGTAGTGAGAGAACAGCGCCGCCATATTGCGCTCGTCCGCGGCGTTTGTCTTGTAATCCAAAATCAAATACCCGTCCTTTTCCTTCACCAGCAGGTCGATAATCCCCTGCACCATTACCTGCTCCTCGGATCCTCCGTCCAGCCCCAGCTCCTTTGGCGACGCCATCAGGCAGAAGGGAACCTCCCGCTCCAGCTTCTCCGCCGCGCGGATTCTGTATGCCATATCCCCCGCGGAAAACACGGAAATCTCACGGGCAAACCGCATGGCCTTCCGCCGCTCCTCCGGCGTAATCAGCCCCCGTGCGGTCATCTCCTCCGCCTCTTTTCTTACGTCCTCTTCGCTGCTTTTTTTCATGGAAAAGTGAGCCATAAATGCGTGGAGAGCTGTTCCCGTCTCCGCTCCCATTCCCTTCAGCGTGCCCATGGCCTCCGCCGCCGTCTCTTCTGCAATGTACTCGCTCAGCAGCGAGCTGACGCCTACCTTCGCCGCCGTGCTGCTGCCGTGCGCAGAGCAAAACGGCACATAAGGGTTCTCCAGCCCTCTTTCCAAAACCTCATGCGCAGGGCGCCGAGAGGGCTTCTCCTCTCTCCGACCGGCGGACGGCGCCTGAACCACCCGTGCATCCACGCCTTCTATTCGTATCGTACCATCGCTGCCGATCTCCGCACCCTCGCGGCAGAGCGCTCCCATCACCATGTCAAACAGGCTGTTTCTCCGCATGGGCGGCGCGCAAAAGCGTTCCATATATTTTTCCGGGTCGGCAACCGCCGCCGACAGGATGAGCCTGTCCTTTGCGCGGGTCATCGCCACATAGAGCACGCGGACCTCCTCGGCGTATTCGCTTTTTGCCGCCCTCATTTTGAACAGCTCTCTCACAAGCGTCTTTTCCCGCTTTCTGTTCTCCACGTCGTCGATATCCGTCGCCAGCCCCATATCCCTGTCGATTGTCACCTTGCCCCTGTCTCTTCCGCCCTTTCGTGCGGCGGTATCCATCAGGATGACGACAGGGTATTCCAGCCCCTTGCTCTTGTGGATCGTCGTCAGGTGAACACAGTCCAGTCCGGCGCTCTCCTCTGTAATTCTGGCGTATGCGCCCTCCCGGTCCTTGACGGCGTCCATCGTCATAAGCAGCGTGTACAGACTCTCCTCCAAGGCTGCCAGCTCCAGCAGTCCCGCAAAAAAGACTCTCCACGTATTGGCTCTGCGCGCGCCGTCGGGCAGAGCCTCCATATGCGCCTCGTAGGCAGAAAGCCTCGCCAGCGCGGGGAGAAACTCCGTGAGACGCATAGCTCTCTCCATTGCGCGCGCCTGCGTGAGCAGCGCGAGCAGTCTGGCGCACTTGTCATTCCCCGTCTTTGCCGCGGCCAAAAACGCCTCTTTCACAGTTCCGTCCTGATGGGCAGCGCGTATCTGTGCCAGATCACGCTCTCCCATCCGTCCCAGATGGCTCCGCATGACCGACAACAGCATAATATCGTCGCCCGAGCCGTCGATCAGCCGCAGGAGATTCATAAAGACCTCTACCTCCTCCATGGCGACAATCTGACCGTCAATGCATTCCGTCGGGATGCCCGCGCCGGAAAATGCCTCCAGAATCTCCCCCAGATGTGTTCGCGTCCGCACCAACACGGCGATATCGCCATAACAGACGCCGCCGTCGTGCAGCTCGCCGATCCGCCGGGCCACGCAGGCTGCCTCCTCCGCCACAGGCGGCGCTTCCCCCGTGGCTTCCGTCACCAGAATTTCGGCGCCTCCCTCCTTTTTCAGTCCGGCAGTCAGCCTGTGCTCCGCCGTATAGGCAATCTCCGCAGTCTCCTGCGTCATAAGACGCTCCATTACGCGGTTTATAAAGTCGATTACCGCAGGCGCGCTGCGGAAATTCTCGTTCATATGAATCATCACGTTGCCGTCCGCTCCGCCGCCGAAGGCGTCCGCCTTTTTCGCAAAAATATCCGGATCTGCCAGCCGGAAACGGTAGATGCTCTGCTTAATGTCCCCCACCATAAAACGGTTGTCACAGATGCGCGACAAAAACGACTCCTGCACCGGGTTTGTGTCCTGATACTCGTCCACAAACACATAGTCAAAGCGCTCCGCCATATGACGGCGGCGGCCCTCATCCTCCAGAATCCGACAGCCCAGCAAAAAGGCGTCGTTCAGGTCGATCACCTGCTTTTTCCGCTTTTCCTCCTCATATCGCGCGGAAAACTCCGTGAGAACATGGAGATATCTCCTCTCCATCTCCCCAATATAGCTTTCCTCCCGCGCGATCCTCCGCTCCGCGTCGGCGACATCCATAGAGACGGCCTCCTTCAGCGCAGCCCGCGCCTCCTTCATCCGCTCTTTAATGATCTCCTTTTTGTCACACGCCTCCCTGCTGACAGATTGGATTTTCGCAGCGGAAAGCCGCTTTGCCAATTCTTCGGCATCGCCCGTCCTCGCCGTCTCCAAAAGCTTTTCCAGCATTTCCGCGTCGTCGGTGCATTTTGCCGCCTGCTTCTCCATGCCATAGGTCTCTGCCAGCTCTAAAACGTATCTAACCAGCTCCAGCGCATGGGCAATGCAGTCCGCCGCATGGCTGAACAAAAGCTGCAAAACGGGACGTTTCTTTTCCTTTGCCAGCCAGCCAAGCCCCTCCTCGCGGCTCATGGCGTAGTCATACAGGGTAAACAAATCCTCCACGAGGGGCTTGTCGTTTACGCCGAAATACCTGTCCCGCAGCTCCAGCAGCGCTGTGTCCTCCGCCTCATACAGCTCCCGCAGCGTCTTTTCCATGGCGCGCGCCATCAGCGCGCCCGCCTCCTGCTCGGCGGCGACCCGTACCTTTGCACCCAATCCCATTTCAATGGCGTTCTCCCGGCACACCTTGATGGCAAAGGAGTGCATCGTGCAGATGTCCGCAACAGTACAGTATTCCGCCTGCTCTGCGAGCCGCCTCGAGCCGCTTCGCTCCGCCTCCTCCTCGATCACCGCCGTAATGCGCTGGCGCATGTCCCTGGCAGAGGCTTTTGTAAAGGTACAGATCAGCATACGCCGAATATCCGCACCCTCCTTGATCAGTTCCACAATGCGCCGCGCCAGAACAGTCGTCTTTCCGCTGCCCGCCGCCGCGGACACCAGCACGCTCCCGCCCCTTGTCTCCACGGCACGGCGCTGCCTCTCAGTCATCTTCACTGTCTGAGCCCTCCCGCCGTATCAGCTGTTCTCTCGAAACCTCCGTAATCTCCCGCCCTGCGTTTGCGGGATACGCCTCGTCAAACCGGCAGATGCTTCTGTAGCCGCACCTGTCGCACTGGCTTTTTTTCTTCCTCACTGCCGGGCTTATGGCGTTGTCTCCGGTGTAAATACCCTCCACGGCTTTTTTTGCCAGCTTTTCCGCATATGCAATCAGCCCGTTCAGTTCTTCCTCGCCAAACACGTTTTCCGCCGGCTTCACCTGTTTTTCACCGGTCGCCTCGTCCAGCACAATGCCGATCCGCATGGCCCGCGCCGCGCCGCTGTCCAAGCTCTCCGCAAAGCCGCTGTCCCCGGACGCAAAGCCGCTCAGCGCCATATCGGAAAGGCGCTTTTCGTCAGGAACCTCCGCGTCGACCACGGGCGACCCTATCGTGAAGTAAAACGCCCCGCCCGGCTTGACGCCCCGCTCCCGATAGCACATGAGCGCCGCCATCATGTAGATGACGAGCTGCAGCTCCAGACCGCAGGCAAACTCCGTCACGTCGAACCTCTTGTCCCCCGTCTTGTAATCCACAATCCGTATATACTCGTTTTGAGCCCCTTCCGTTATGTCCACGCGGTCGATCACGCCTCTCAGCGCCACACTGCCGAGGGCGGTCTCTATTCTGTAGGCATTTTCTCCCTCAAACCTGACCTCGGTCCCAAGCACACGTGCGTCGCGGGGAAGCTGGTTTCTCACAGCCCGCGCCGCCATGGCAATGCGCTCCGTCAGGTGCTTTTCCGACATGCGATACCGCTTCATGGCAAATATGCCGCCGTTGTGCGCCTCCCGCTCCCGATCCCGCTCCTGTTCGATCAGCCTGTCCAGCAGCGCGTCGTCCGCGTCCCGCCAGTTTGTCCCCCGACGCTTCATCTCCCGCGCCACATG
>QAKS01000093.1 GCA_003343685.1 Clostridiales bacterium
TCCTTGGCTCTTTGTGTAGACGACTTGCCGCAGGCAGGCACATGGCAGGACAGGGCGCGTGCCCGCTTGAACGGCTTCGGGTTCGATAAAAACCGGTATATGACGAAAAAAGACGGGTTGGTCATGGCGGTGATTACAGTTGTCTATGCCGTTGTGGCGTTTACAAATCTGGGAGCTACCATAATACCGGCTCACGCAAGGGACCTCAAAGGGCCGGGAAGCCAGATAGTAATGACGCTTGAAAATCCTGCACAGATCTATCAGATGAAGTATTATTCTGGTTACGGTCAGGCTGATTATGAGGTCTATATATCTGCCGATGGAGAGACCTATACAAAACTGGAAGTAGATCCGGATGACGATGACAGTAACTATACCCACGTTTACAGTTTTATGTTCAAGTGGAAATTTGTCGATGTAAATGCGGAAGCAAAATACATCAAAATCGTCATAACGGAAGGAACGATGGATTTCCGTGAAATTGCCTTTACGGACAATGAATCCAATGTTTTGCCCATTACAGATGCCCGAGTCCTCGCCGACGGGCAGGAAAGTGACGGATATTATCTCGTAGACGAACAAAGTCAAGTTCCGCGCGTAACCACATATATGACCGACATGTATTTCGACGAGGTATACCATGCCCGCACGGCCTATGAGTACAACGAAGGCATCTATCCCTATGAAATTACGCATCCGCCTTTTGGAAAGTCCATTATCTCTCTCGGAACGCAGATATTCGGGTTTAATCCGTTTGGCTGGAGATTTATGGGCGCACTGTTCGGCGTACTGATGCTGCCTCTGTTATACGTGTTTGCAAAGCGCCTGTTGAAAGAGACCAGATGGGCGGCGGTTGCAACGATCATTTTTGCCTCCGATTGTATGCACTATGCGTTGACGCGCATTGCCACCATAGACAGTTACAGCGTATTCTTTATCATCGCAATGTACTTCTTCATGTATGAGTATACATGCCGAAATTACAATAAAGAACCGTTATACAAGACACTGATTCCACTGGGGTTGTGCGGAATATCCTTCGCTTTGGGCGCCGCTACAAAGTGGATCTGTCTGTATTCTGCCGTCGGGCTGTTCTTTATCTTCTTTTATACGGTCTATCAGCGTGCGGCGGAATATAAAGCCGCGAAGCTGGACGGGGACAACACAGTAACGTCGGGATTCAGAAAAAATATGGTGATTACGCTTCTTTTCTGCGTGCTGGTATTTATCATCATACCTGTTCTGATATACTGCCTGAGCTATATTCCCTATGAGAATGCCTCGCCGGACGGCTTCGGAATCAAGGGTATTCTGAGTAATCAGGATTATATGCTGAATTACCATGAAAACCTTTCGACTGATTCTCCGCATCCGTACCAGTCAAACGTCTATTCATGGCCCTTTGACATCCGTCCCGTATTTTTCTTCAACTCCTACGGGCAGGCGTCGGACCAAGTAACGCTGATCTGGTGTTTCCTGAATCCTATTATTGCCTACGGCGTACTGGCAGCCGTGGTATATCTGCTGGCATACAGAAAAAAACGTTCGTCGACCTTGATCCGTCAAGCTGCTTCGGGCGGCGATACGCTGACTATGAAGGGCATTCCCGTAGTTCTCGTAGCCATCGCTACCGGATATCTGCCGTGGGTTCTCATAACGCGCGAGGTATTCATGTATCACTACTTCTCATCGTGGCCGTTTCTCATATTGCTCCTGACATATGCGCTGCGCCATATCTGGAACAACTTTAAATATGGGCGGTATGTGGTCTTCGGGTTTGTTTGCCTGTGCATCGCGGCTTTTATCGCTTTTTATCCGGTCACGACGGGATGGTTGATTCCACGGGCATGGGGAAAGGCGCTCCAGTGGTTCGGAACATGGCCTGTCTGATATGAAACCGGGCAGGGAGGATTTAAAGCAGTTTTTAAAGTTTATGTTTTGCAGTCAGGCGGCGTGGCTGGCCGACTGCGGCGTGTTCGCTTTGGCTCATGAGGTATTTGCGCTGCACTATATTTTGTGTAAGGTTTTGTCCTATACAACCGGCGCAATTGTAAGCTATTCGCTGAACAGAAAGATTACCTTTCGGTCGTGCGAAAGCTTTATCTCAAAAACGCTGCTGAAGTTTTTGATTGTGAATATAGTTTCCATAGGCCTGTCTCTTCTGGCTATGTCTGCTGTCGTCGATTATGCGGGATGGAATGTCTGGCTGGGCTATTTCTTTTCCATACTGTTTTCCTTTTCCAATAACTATCTTGGAAATCGGTTTTGGGTTTTTAAAAACGTACCGCGAGGTGAATGAAAATTGCTGGCAAAAGTTCAAAGCTGTGGAATTATCGGGCTGGATGGTTTCCCTGTATGGGTAGAGGTGGACAGCTCTTCGGGACTGCCCATGTGGGGACTCGTCGGCCTGCCTGATGCGGCTGTCAAAGAAAGCAGGGAGAGAGTGAGGGCGGCCATTACAAACAGTGGTTTTTCCTATCCCATGAGCAGAATTACCGTCAATCTTGCCCCCGCCGACGTAAAAAAAGAAGGACCGCTCTATGATCTGGCAATCGCCGTGGGGCTGCTGGAAGTATCGGGGCAGCTTCGGCCGCGCAATGCAGAAAACTCTGCAATGCTGGGAGAACTGTCGCTGGACGGAAATATTCGCGGTGTGCGCGGTATTTTATCCATGGTAATAGATGCAAAAGAGCGCGGTCTTCGGTCTGTCATTTTACCGGCGGAAAATGCGGAGGAGGCTGCCTGTATTGAAGGGATTGATATTCTTCCCGCCGCTTCGTTAAAAGAGGTGGTAGATCATATTTCGGGTAAAAAAAGAATAGCCCCCGCGCCGCATACGGAATTTGCCAAATCAACTTATCATGCAGGCGGAGCGGATTTTAAATATATTAAAGGCCAGGAGTTTGCAAAAAGAGCGGTCGAAATCGCCGTTGCCGGCGGACACAACCTGTTGTTCATCGGGCCGCCCGGCTCCGGAAAGACGATGCTTGCCAAGGCGATACCGTCCATTTTGCCGTCGCTGACTTTTGGCGAAGCGCTGGAGGTGACCAAGATACACTCCGTTGTCGGGGAGCTCCGGGGCGGGATCATATCGGCCAGACCTTTCCGAAGCCCGCACCACTCGGCATCGACCGTTGCACTGACGGGCGGCGGTTCAAAGGCGTTGCCGGGAGAGGTCAGTCTGGCTCATAACGGCGTACTGTTTCTCGATGAGCTGCCGGAATTTAAACGCGATGCCTTAGAGGCTCTTCGTCAGCCAATGGAGGACGGAAAAATCTCCATCGCACGTGCCAATGCAAAATTGAGCTATCCCGCAGATTTCATGATGGTAGCGTCTATGAATCCGTGTCCCTGCGGCAACTACGGAGACTCTTCCGGCACATGCCGATGTACCAAAAGCCAGATACAGCGCTATCTTTCCAGAATCAGTGGTCCGCTTCTAAACAGGATTGACCTGCATGTTGAAGTGGCGCGACCCCAATATGACGAGCTGTCGACAGAAGCCGCTGCCGAAGATTCCCGCACAATACGGGAGCGCATTGAGGCGGCGAGGGCAATACAGGCGGCACGCTATGCAAACAGCGGTTTTCATACAAACAGCCAGATCGCAGGAGAAGTGTTCGACCGCTGCTGCGCATTGGATACAGACGCACAGGATATGCTGCATATGGCCTTTAACGCCATGAATATGAGCGCCAGAACCTATAAACGAGTCATACTGGTGGCGCGGACAATTGCGGATATGGATGAAACTGAAAAGATTGGCGCGGATCATATTGCCGAGGCAATACAGTACCGCTCTCTGGACAGAAAATATTGGGGTGAGACATGAATCGAGAGGAAAAGCTCTGGTTTTGGGCAGTCAATACAAAAGGAATCGGCATGAAAAGATTTACGGCTCTTATAGATTCCGGCATAGATCTGGAGGAGTGTTTTGCCGATCCCTCCATATTGAAGAACATCGGCTTTGGCGAATCCGTCATAGCTTCCTTGAAAAAGGCTGCCGACATGGACAGAATCGAAGCGGCGATTTCCCAAATAGAGGCAAAAGGAATTACCGTCCTCGTCTGTATCAGCAGAAAATATCCGGCGCTGCTGCGGGAAATTGCGGCGCCGCCGCCGATTCTCTATGTAAAGGGCGATCTATCCCTTCTGGAAGGCAGAAATATTGCCGTTGTCGGGACGAGAAAGGCAAGTGAAAACGGTTTTAGAAATATCCGCAGCATTGCCTGCGACTTGGCGGGAAGCGGCGTAACGGTTGTCTCCGGCATGGCGATCGGCATCGATTCCGCAGCGCATTTGGGCGCGCTTGATGCAAAAGGGAAAACCGTCGCCGTACTCGGCAGCGGTATTGACATTGTGTATCCGCCGGAGAATCGGAGGCTCTATGACAGAATTTGTGAGACAGGCGCTGTTGTGAGTGAATATCCGCCGGGAACGCCGCCGTCCCGCGGCACCTTTCCCGCGAGAAACAGAATTATCAGCGGCATCTCCTATGGTGTGCTTTTCGGAGAAGGGCTGCTGGGCAGCGGAGGGCATATTACCGTCAACTGTGCAGTGGAAGAAAACAGGGATGTCTTCGCCATGCCCGGAGATATTTCAAATCCCAATTCACAGCTGCCCAATATTCTGATTGAGGAGGGGGCAAACGTGGCGCTCGGGGCTGCCAGTATTTTGGCGTACTATCATTGGGGCGACGCGGCGGAAACGCGGAAATCGGACGACCGAATTGACCGTCTGGATGTCATGCAGAAAAAAATATATTTGGCGGTCAGGGAAGCGGGCGCTGTATCTGTTGACGAGCTGACAGAACGGCTTCACATTTCATCGAGAGAAGCGGCGCTGTCTCTCACCAAGCTGGAATTATCCGGATTTGTTGAGCGGATCACAGGCGGACGGTTTGAGGCAAAAAAATAGTCTTGCAATATAGGTGGATCAATGATAGAATGAACGTTGAAATGCGGCAAGGATGGGATTGATAAAAAGCCTTATACAGAGAGCGCGCCGTTGGCTGAGAGGCGTGTGCAGGCAAAAACCCGCTCATCCGATGCAGCCCGGGAAATAACCGGGACGCGCGACGGCGTTATTGTCATGAAAGCGCCTGCTTTTTGGCAGGAAACAGGGTGGTACCGCGGAGCATTCGTCCCTTTGAGATGAACGCTCATTTTTTATGTTATGGAGGATTCAAAAAATGGCGAAAAAAGAGTTTGTCGAACAGATCGTTTCTCAGAGCGAGGATTTTTCGCGCTGGTATACAGACGTAATTATGAAAGCGGATATGTGCGACTATTCGGAAGTAAAGGGCTGTATGGTCATCAAGCCTTACGGCTACGGAATTTGGGAGCTTATGCAGCGTGAAATGGACGACCGCTTTAAGGCAACAGGACATAAAAACTGCTATTTTCCCCTATTGATACCCGAGTCCCTTTTGAAAAAAGAAGCAGAACACGTAGAGGGATTTGCACCCGAGGTAGCGTGGGTCACCCACGGCGGCGACGAGGAGCTTCAGGAGCGCCTGTGTGTACGCCCGACGTCCGAGACGATCATATGCTCTATGTATGCAAAATGGGTGCAGTCCTACAGGGATTTGCCCATCCTCTATAACCAGTGGGCAAACGTGCTGCGCTGGGAAAAGACGACGCGCCCCTTCCTGCGCACATCCGAATTTTTGTGGCAGGAAGGCCACACGGTTCATGCCACACAGGAGGAGGCCGAGGAAGAGGCAGAGCGGATGCTCGGCGTATATAAAGACTTTGCGGAGAATGTTCTTGCTATTCCCGTCTTTACCGGACGCAAAAGCGAAAAAGAAAAGTTTGCCGGCGCCGACCATACCTACACAATGGAAGCGATGATGCAGGATGGACGGGCGCTTCAGATGGGCACGTCTCATCATTTGGGGCAGAACTTTGCCAAGGGCTTTAATATTCAGTTTTTGGACAGAGACGGCGAACTTAAGTATCCATGGCAGACATCCTGGGGAACGTCTACCCGTATGATCGGAGGACTGATCATGGTACACGGGGATGACAGAGGACTGAAGCTGCCGCCAAAGGTCGCTCCGATACAGTGCCGCATCATCCCCATTGCCGCGCACAAGGGCGGCGTAATTGAAAAGTGCGACGAGCTGCTGGCGACATTAAAAGCAGCGGGCATTCGCGCGGAGGTTGACGACAGAGACCAAAGCACAGGCTGGAAATTCAACGACTGTGAGCTCAAGGGAATTCCCGTTCGACTGGAAGTCGGCCCGCGCGATATTGAGCAGGGGCAGGCTGTTATGGTGCGTCGGGACAACTTTGAAAAAATGCCGGTATCTTTCGACGGCATTGCCGATACGCTGAAGGACACCTTTGCAAAAATACAATCCGACATGCTGGAGGTTGCGCGCCGGTTTAGGGATTCTCATACTGTCGCTGTCCGCGATTACGACAGCTTTAAAGCTGAAATTGAGGCCAGAAACTTTGTAGAGGCGCCCTGGTGCGACGAGACGGAATGCGAACTGGAGATCAAACAGGAAACGGGCGCAACGACAAGATGTGCTTCGTTTGACCACAGTATTACAGAGGGGGATGTCTGCGTCCACTGCGGGAAACCGGCAAAAAAGATGATGTATTTTGCAAAATCCTATTGATGTAAAATGGTGATCGTAAGCGCAAACAAAATATGTAAATCTTATGGAATAGAGCCTGTTTTAAAAGACGTATCTTTCTCCATCGAAAGCGGGGATAAGATAGGTCTTTTAGGCGTTAACGGAGCGGGAAAAACGACGCTGTTCAAAATTCTGACGAGACAGCTCGAGCCTGACGGCGGAGAGGTCCATCTGTCAAAAAATCTGGATATCGCGTATATGGAACAGCACAGCGAGTTTTCTTCCGAAAAGACTGCTGTAGATGAGACGATGAGCGTTTTCTCCGATTTAATGGATATGGAGCGGCGTCTGGAGACAATGCAGCATCAGCTGGAAGCGTCACCGTCTGACGGCATCATCAAGCGCCATGCGGAATTGCAGGAACGCTATATTGCCGGCGGCGGCCTGACCTACAAAGCGCGGGTGCGTTCTACACTGCTTGGCTTGGGATTTTTGGAAGAGGAGCTGTCTCTTCCGCTGTCATCCATCAGCGGGGGACAGCGGACCAGAGCACTATTGGCGAAGCTGCTGCTGGGAGAGCCGGATATTCTGCTGTTGGATGAGCCGACAAACCATCTTGACCTGAAGGCCATTACGTGGCTGGAGGGGTTTTTAAGCGAATACAAGGGAACGCTTGTCGTCATTTCCCATGATAGGTATTTTCTGGATAAAGTTGTGAACAGAATTTTTGAGCTGGAAAACAAAAAACTCACAACTTATAAGGGAAACTATGAAAAAATGGCGGCACAGAAGGCTCAGATTCGACTTACCATGGAGCGGGAGTATGCAAACAAGGAAAAAGAGATAAAACGCCTTCAGGGAATTGTGGAGCAGCAAAAGCAGTGGAACAGACAGAAGAACCTCGTCACTGCCCACAGTAAAGAAAAAGTCATTGCGCGTATTGAGGCTACAATGGAAAAGGTTCCGAATGACCCAAAACAGATCGGGTTCTGCTTTGGGGCCGCGCCCGCATCGGGCGACGAGGTCCTGACACTGAAAGGGATTTCGAAGGCCTTTGATGGCCGTTCGCTGTTTCACGATGTAAATATTCTCCTAAAACGGAGTGAAAAGGCCATTCTGATTGGGGATAACGGCTGCGGCAAGACAACGCTGTTTCGGATTATATTGGGCAAAATAGCTGCGGATTCCGGCAGTGTGATAAAAGGGGCCAATGTCAAGGTTGGATATTACGACCAGGCTCAGAGCGACCTCATGCCGCACAAGACGATCATGGAGGTGATGAACGACGCGCTTCCGCATATTGACAATGGACAGATCCGGAATGCGTTGGCCGCTTTCCTGTTTACGGGTGACGACGTTTTTAAAAAAATATCGGATCTTTCCGGCGGAGAAAGGGCGCGTATCGCTCTGGCACGGCTTATGCTCGGAAATTACAACCTGCTTTTGATGGACGAGCCGACAAACCATCTGGATATCGCCTCCAAGGAAGTTCTGGAGCAGGCTCTGACCGATTATGACGGAACGCTGTTTGCCGTTTCTCATGACAGGTATTTTATCAATAAGCTGGCAAACAGAATTTATGCACTTTCGGGCAGCGGCATCGATACATTTGCAGGCGACTATAACGACTATCTGGAAAAAATAACCACAAGAGAGGAGGCTCGACCGGGAAAAAAGGAAAAACAGCCGAATGACTATATAAAGAAAAAACAGCAGGCCTCTGAAATTAACCGGCTGCGCGGCAGAGTAACTCGCATGGAGGCTGAGATTGAAAAGCTGGAGGAGGACATGGAAACGTTGTCCAGTCAGATGGAAAGCCCCGATATTGCATCCGATTTTGAGAAAATTACGGAACTGTCGGAACAGATTAACGAACAACAGCTTATTTTGTCAGATTGCTATGCGCAGTGGGAAGAAATGACAGAGCGGCTGGACGTGCTGATGCAGGAGGCGGACAGGGATTGAAAGATACACAAGCCTTTGAAACTGAAATTGGATATCGTTTCAAAAACAGAGAGCTGCTGCAGTTGGCAATGACCCATGCTTCGCATTCCGCTCAAAATAACGAACGTCTGGAGTTTTTAGGCGACGCCGTATTGGAACTGATTTCCAGCGCATATTTGTATGAGAAGTTTCCCCGTCAGGGAGAGGGATTTTTGACAAAACGCCGTGCGGAAATGGTGTGTGAGGCGTCCCTTGCCCGCTGGGCGAGGAGTGTCAGACTGGGAGAACACCTCCTTCTTGGGAAAAGTGAGCTTTTAAACGGTGGTACGGGAAAAAGCTCCATTTTATCCGATGCGGCGGAGGCTGTAATCGGCGCAGTATATCTCGACAGCGGAGAGCGTGACGCAAAACAGCTTGTCGAAAAGATTTTGGCTTTTATAGACGCAAACGCTCAAAACGATGCCGCAGACGCAAAATCCGCATTACAGGTGATGCTGCAGAGAAATGGGAACGTCGATATTCGGTATGAGACAGTCGATACCACAGGCCCTCCTCACGACATGACGTTTTTTGTAACAGTCTCCGTCAACGGAAAATGCATTGCCGACGGAAAGGGGAAGAGTAAAAAAGCGGCCGAACAGGATGCCGCATCAAAAGCGCTCGTTTTATACTCTAAATAGCGGGAATAAATAACGGGTATAATAAAAAAGGCAAAAATGCTTTATTGACACATTTGCCGCGCTATACTATAATAAAAAAACAACCGCACTGATGCAGGCCTTAACGCAACAAAGGGCGCAGCTACAGGGACAAAGCCGCATGACTGGAACGACTTTGGCGCATTGCCGAAAAGGACAACACTGCTGAGCGGATACGGGAGCGCCCGTTACAGCGCGAAATGAGAGGCTGCATAATGAATGTGGCAAGATGGGTGGCACCACGGATTACTTCGTCCCAATAACTTGGTTATTGGGACGTTATTTTTTGAAAGGATTTGAAAGGAAAAGACATGGAAAGGACGACAGGCAGAATAAAAAACGATCTTATGGAGCTCGATGAACTGAAGAAGAAAAAAGCGGGCGACAGTGTCCGACTTTCAGGTATCATCCACGACGTCAGAGATATGGGCGAGTTTGCCTTTGTCATTCTGAGAAAACGAGGCGGTATTGTTCAGGTGCTGATTAATAACGAACAGCATAAAGAGTGGCAGCCTAAAAAGGCAGATTCTGTAATCATATCGGGGACGGTCGAAGACGACGACCGTGCGCCGTATGGTTTCGAAATTCATGCCTCCCAATTGGAGATTTTGTCTCGCGCAAAGGACACGCTGCCTATAGACGTTGCAAAATGGAAACTCAAATCATCGCTGGACACACTGATCGCATTGCGTCCTGTCACGCTGCGAAATCTGCGCCAGCGGGCAATATTTAAAATTCAAGAGGGACTTGCGAGGGGATTCCGCGAATATCTGACGTCTCAGGCGTTTACAGAGATTCATACGCCTAAAATTGTTGCGGCAGGCGCCGAAGGCGGCGCAAATATATTTAAATTAGAGTATTTTCACCAAAAAGCGTTTCTTGCGCAGTCTCCTCAATTTTATAAGCAGGAAATGATCCCTGTATTTGAACGCGTATTTGAAATTGGCCCCGTTTTTCGCGCGGAAAAGCACTCCACCGCACGCCATTTGAATGAATACACTTCCATGGACTTTGAAATGGCATTTATCGACAGCTTTTATGACATCATGGAGATGGAGACGGGAATGCTGCAGTATTCCATGGATTTGCTGAAAAGGGAGTACGGCAGTCAGTTGGAAACTTTGCATGTCGAGCTTCCGGATGTGTCAGCTATCCCGATCTTTCGTTTTGATGAGGCGAAGGAAATGGCTTCTGAAAAATACGGCGCTCCCATTCGAAACCCCTATGATATGGAGCCCGACGAGGAGCAAAATATCTGCCGTATGGTAAAGGAGGATATGGGAAGCGATTTCGTATTTGTCACGCATTATCCTTCAAAAAAGAGACCGTTTTACGCCATGGACGATCCTGAAAACCCCAAATACACGCTGAGCTTTGACCTGTTGTTCCGTGGTATGGAGGTGACTACAGGCGGACAGAGAATCCACGATTACGACGAGCAGATTGAGAAGATGAAGCGGAAAAATCTCGACCCGGCCGACTTTGAAAGTTACCTGATGGCTCATAAATATGGCATGCCGCCTCACGGAGGACTGGGGCTTGGATTGGAACGACTGACGATGAAACTGCTTAATTTGGATAATGTCAGATATACATGCCTGTTTCCGCGGGATATTAAAAGACTGGAACCGTAAGAAAAGGAGGATTTCGATATGAATGTTGACAGAAAAATTATCGACTATGTAGCAGACTTGTCCAGACTGCATTTGAGCGAAGAGGAAAAGGTACGCGCTGAGAAGGATCTGGGCAGCGTGCTGACCCATATTGATATGCTGAACGAGCTGGACACGGAAACGATTGAACCGCTGTCTCATACGTTCCCCATCAAAAACGTATTTCGGGCAGATGAGGTGCGTCCTTCTTATGACAGAGAGACGCTGCTCTCCAATGCTCCGCAGAAAAAAGATGGGTGCTTTAAAGTGCCCAAAACTGTCGAATAGGAGGCCGGACGATTGAGCTTATTTGATTTAACAGCCCTTGAAATAGGGGAGAAGATAGTAAAAAAAGAGATTTCAGTAAGAGAGGCAACCGAATCCCTTCTGGATTCCATCGAAGCCAGAGACGGAGATTTGAATGCTTATATTTCCGTTTCAAAAGAAACATCCCTCCGGCAGGCCGATGAAATCCAAAAGAAAATCGACGCGGGAGAGCTGAAAAATCCTCTTGCCGGCGTGCCTGTCGCCATCAAGGACAATATCTGTATTAACGGAGAAGCGACGACATGTGCATCAAAAATGCTTGAAAGCTTCAGACCGCCTTATGATGCGACAGTTGTGCAAAAGCTGAAAGCTATCGGCGCGCCGATCGTTGGGAAACTTAATATGGATGAATTTGCCATGGGCTCCACCACGGAAACATCTTATTTCGGCAAATGCAAAAATCCGTGGGATATTACGCGTGCGCCGGGAGGCTCATCCGGCGGTGCGGCGGCGGCTGTCGCAGCCCGCGAGGCATATTATGCGCTTGGCTCCGACACCGGCGGGTCAATCCGCCAGCCCTGCGCCTTTTGCGGCGTGACGGGGATCAAGCCCACATACGGAACGGTATCCCGTTTCGGCCTGATTGCATTTGCCTCCTCTTTGGACCAAATCGGTCCGGTTGCCCGCAGCGCCAAAGATTTGGCGGCTGTGCTGGATGTGATCAGTGGCAGGGATTTGCATGACGGTACTTCCGTCGAGAAGGATATCACCGGCTGCCTTGACTCTGTTACGGGCGAGATGAAGGGCAAAAAAATCGGCCTTCCCAGCGATTATTTTGCCAAGGGGCTGGACGGGGAGGTAAAGGACCGCGTTCTCGCCGCTGCAAAGGAATTTGAGAACATGGGCGCAATTGTCGAGGAGTTCCCGATGCCGATGATCGAGTATGCTATTCCGGCATACTACATTATTTCCTCGGCAGAGGCATCATCCAACCTATCCCGCTATGACGGCATCAAATACGGCTTTCGGGCAAAAGACTATGACGATCTGATCGATATGTTTTATAAGTCCCGCAGCCAGGGTTTCGGTGCCGAGGTCAAACGCCGGATTATGCTGGGGAACTTTGTTTTGTCCTCCGGCTATTACGATGCGTATTATAAAAAAGCGCTGAAGGTAAAAGCGCTAATCAAAAAAGGCTTTGACAGTGCTTTTGAAAAATACGACTTTATTCTGGGTCCGACAGCGCCGACAACGGCCACCCCTCTTGGGGCTCATCAGGACGACCCGCTGAAAATGTATCTTGGGGATATCTATACCGTCTCTGTTAATCTTGCCGGACTGCCCGGGCTTGTGACATGCTGCGGATTCGACAGCGATGGCCTGCCTGTGGGGATGCAGCTGATCGGCAAACCCTTCGGCGAAAAAACGCTGCTGAACGCGGCCTATGCCTATGAACAGGCCACAGAGTTCCACAAGGCTTCGCCCTATGACGGAAAGGAGGCATAACAATGAGCAATTACGAAACAGTGATCGGCCTAGAGGTTCATACGGAGTTGTCCACCAAATCAAAAATATTCTGCTCCTGCTCTACAGAGTTTGGCGGAGATCCAAACACGCACTGTTGCCCGATCTGTACGGGAATGCCGGGGACGCTGCCTGTTTTGAATAAAAGCGTTGCGGAATACGCTATGCGTGTCGGCTTGGCAACAAACTGTACCATTAACAAGTACAACAAATTTGACAGGAAAAACTACTTCTATCCTGATCTTCCCAAGGCGTACCAGATTTCACAGCTGTACCTGCCTATCTGTGTCAACGGTATGGTGGAAATTGACGTGGGCGGAAACCGAAAAGCTATCCGCATTAAAGAAATTCATATGGAGGAAGATGCGGGCAAGCTGGTCCACGACGATTGGGAGGACTGTACCCTTGCAGATTATAACCGCTGCGGCGTACCGCTTCTGGAGATCGTTTCCGAGGCCGATTTCCGATCGTCTGCCGAAGTATTGGCATATCTGGAAAAGATCCGAGCCATTCTCCAATATCTTGATGTTTCCGACTGTAAAATGCAGGAGGGCTCCCTGCGGGCTGACGTCAACGTATCAGTACGTCCGGTCGGGCAGAAGGAGTACGGCACCCGCACGGAAATGAAAAACATGAACTCTCTGAAGGCCATCGGCAGGGCTATTGATTTTGAGTCCAAGCGCATGATTGAACTTCTTGAGGAGGGCAAAAAAGTCAGGCAGGAAACGCGGCGCTGGGATGACAATAAAGACGCTTCCTTTCCTATGCGCTCCAAGGAAAACGCTCAGGATTACCGCTATTTTCCCGAGCCGGATATTCCTCCGGTGGAGGTATCCGATGAGTGGCTGAACTGCATACGGGAAAGCCTGCCCGAGCTGCCGGAGCGCAAGCTGAGCCGTTACATGGATGATTTGGGGCTGGGCTATTACGATGCAGAGATGATTATTCGGTATAAACCTATGGCGGACTTTTTTGAGGAGACAAACGACCTTATTAACGATCCAAAGGAGATTTCCAAATGGATTATGGGCGAGCTGTTCCGCCTGCTGAACGACAATGGTATGGAGCCGTCTGAAAATCCCATAGTCGCCAAGGATATGGCAGCGTTGATTCAATTGGTGAAAAACGGAAAGATTAACAGAGATACAGGCAAAAAAGTATTTGAGGCCATGTTCAGCAAAGGAGCGGAGCCGGAACGCTACGTGAAAGATCACGACCTTGAGATGGTTTCCGATACGGGCGCGGTCGAAGCTGTGGTAGATGAGGTGATCTGCGCCAATCCGCAGTCGGTGGAGGATTTTAAAAACGGAAAAACAAAGGCGATCAGTTTCCTCATGGGGCAGTGCATGAAACGCCTGAAGGGCAAAGCCAATCCCAAGGAACTGACGGAGCTGCTGCAGAATAAGCTAAAATAGTGTTTCGCAATAAAAAATAGGCAGAGCGTCCT
>QAKS01000058.1 GCA_003343685.1 Clostridiales bacterium
CCCTTCTGCTCTGCCGCCGCCATGACAGCGATACGTTCCTCGTTCACCTTGTCTGTATCCGCGGTGATAATTTCCCCCACCGCAAAATCACCGATCAGCTGAGCCGCGCCGCCCGCATGATCGGCATGCCAATGGGTGATGACCAGCTTGTCAATTTTTTCCGCTCCCTGCTCCCGGAGGCAGTCTGCCAGCGCCCCGTAGGTCGCCGCCAGCCCCGTGTCCACCACCATCGTCTCTCCGTTTTCCGCAAACAGGCAGATGGCGTCCGCATCACCCACATCCAGCACCTTTACCGTGAGCGCAGGCTTTCCTTCGCCTTGCGTTTCCTGCGGCATTTCGCTGCACGCCGCAAGGCCGATCAGCGCCGCTGTACACGTCGCCAGAGCAGCTGCCTTTCTCAAATATCCATGCCGTTTCTTCATACTCCAAAGTATACTGGATCAGTCCGCGTTTTTCAATTGCCCTTTTGTAAATATTGTTTTATAATCAATACCATGGAAAAGAAAAAGGTTGCCGTCGGCATGAGCGGCGGCGTGGATTCCGCCGTCTCCGCCCTTCTGCTGAAGGAGCAGGGCTATGACGTGACAGGCATTTTTATGAAAAACTGGGACGACTCCCGCGACAGCGAGTGCACTGCCGCAGACGATTTCTTCGACGTGCGCCGGGTTTGCGATACGTTGGACATCCCATACTACACTGTCGACTTTGAGGAGGACTACTGGCAGCGCGTCTTTACTTATTTTCTGGACGAATACAAACGCGCACGGACGCCCAACCCCGATGTACTGTGCAACAGCGAGATTAAATTCAAAAGCTTTCTCGACTTCTGCATGGATACCGGCGCCCAGTTTATGGCGACGGGCCATTATGCCAGATCCGTCTTCGACGGCGACGGTTCATTCCGCCTTTTAAAAGGTCTGGATGCCGGAAAGGATCAGACTTATTTTCTCTGTATGGTCGGCGCGGACAGGCTCTCCAAAACACTTTTCCCCATCGGGCATATGCAGAAACGGGACGTCCGCGCGCTGGCACAAAGGGCGGGCCTCCCAGTGGCGGCAAAAAAGGACTCCACCGGCATCTGCTTCATCGGCGAGCGGAAGTTCCGGGAATTTCTGAGCAGATATCTTCCCGCCCAAAAGGGAGAGATACGCACCCTTTCGGGAGAATACGTCAAAGATCACGACGGTCTCATGTATTACACGCTGGGCCAGCGCCGCGGCCTCGATATCGGCGGATGCGGAACGGGCGAGCGCTGGTTTGTCGTCGGCAAGGACGTCCGCAGCAACGTGCTGTATGTAGAGCAGGGAGAGGACAGCCCTGCCCTCTATTCCTCCTCGCTCACCACAGGCCCTGTCAATTTTATCCGCGATCCCTTTGCCTGCCGGGAGTCCTTCCGGGCGGGCGTAAAAGTGCGTTACCGCCAGCCCGACCAGCCTGCCACCGTGACCCGCATGGAAAACGGCTGCTTACAGATCGTCTTTGACAATCCGCAGAGGGCGGTAACCCCCGGGCAGTATGCCGTGCTCTATCTGGACGATGAATGCCTCGGCGGCGGCGTGATTGAAACAATGGATGCTCCCGCCCCGTGGATTTTGGTCTGAGCCCGCTCCGGATCTCCCAAAAAATGGAAATGCAACGCCTTTTTTCGCATTACAGCACAAAAAGCCCTTCACAATGGGGTTATTTTGTAAAAATTATAAAAAAAGTCTTGTATTTATTGAACCAATTGGTTATAATCACTCTTGTACACACGAAAAAGCGCATGATTACGGGTTTTTCTCGTAAAGATAAATAAGGAGGACATTGTTTTATGAACAAGACAGAACTGATCGCTGCAATCGCCGAAAAGGCTGAACTTTCCAAGAAGGATGCTGAAAAGGCTCTGACCGGTTTCACCGAAGCCGTTACAGAAACCCTTCAGAAAGGCGACAAGGTTCAGATCGTAGGTTTTGGCACGTTCGAAGCCAGAACAAGGGCTGCCAGAAAGGGCATCAACCCTCTGACAAAGGAGCCCATCGACATCGCCGCTTCCACGGTACCCGCTTTCAAAGCCGGAAAGGCATTCAAGGATTCTGTCAAGTAAGTATAGACCGGTAAACGCCGCTTCTCCGTTCGGAGAAGCGGTTTTAGTTTGTCAAAAAACTTTTGTCCGCAATGAATTATAGAAAGCTTTGTGAAGACGTTTCCCCTTTTGCTTGCTTTTTCTGCAAATGAAACACAAGAACCTCCATTCTCTTACCGATCCGGCTTTTCCCGAGGCCGAGCGACTTTATTTCCCTGTCTGAATGGAACGTTCGTCCCGAAAACGGTTTTGGCGCAAATGCTCCTTTCGCTGTAAAGAAAAAGCCGAATACTTGGATTTTTTACACTTTCGCAACTTTTTTATGATATAATATCGTGTATGAGACTGGATAAGTATTTAAAAGTAAGCAGGCTGATCAAACGGCGTACCGTTGCCGCAGGAGCCTGCGGCGGCGGCAGAGTACAGGTAAACGGCAAGGATGCCAAGCCGGGATACCGTCTGAAGGTGGGAGATATCATCACCATTGGTTTCGGCGCACGCCCTCTGTCTGTCAGGGTGAAGGAGCTGCGGGAGACCGTCGGCAAAAACGAGGCCGACTCTCTCTACGAGGTTATCGACGAGCCATGAACTACTGCGTCATTCCCGCCGCCGGCATTGGCACACGGATGCGGGCGGGAAAAAACAAGATGTTTCTTCACGTGGGCGGGAGACCCGTGCTTTTTCGTACCCTCGTCAACGTAGAGCGGGCGGGCTGTTTTGACTTAGTCGTCATTTCTGCGCATAAGGGCGAGGAACGGATTGTGGCGCAGCTTGCCCGTTCCGCCCTGCGGGGTACGGAGTTCCGCATCGTCACGGGCGGAACGGAACGGCAGGACAGTGTATATAACGCCCTTATGTCTATAGACACCGGCTACGGCGATATGATCGCCATTCACGACGGCGCCAGATGTCTTGCGACGCCGTCGCTCATTCGCCGCTGCGTTGAGGCAGCCCGGGAATACGGTGCGGCTGCGGCGGGGAAGCCATCCACCGATACCGTCAAATCCATAGACGGCGACGCTATCACAGGCACGATCGACCGTCGGGGCATCGCCCTCATCGAGACGCCGCAGGTGTTCCGCGCAGATCTGATTCTTCCGGCCTATGAACAGGCCCGCCGCGACGGATTTTCCGCTACGGACGACTGTTCTCTCGTTGAGCGCATGGGCGTCCGTCCGCGGCTTGTCCCTTCGGAAGAACCCAATATCAAAATCACTACGAAAGGCGACCTCTCTATGAGCAACGACCTTCTTTTAAGCGCGCTGCCCCGTGTGGGCACGGGCTTTGATGTACACCGCTTCGCAGATGGGCGGCGGCTCATCCTGGGTGGAGTGGAAATCCCCTGCGAGCGGGGGCTTCTCGGTCACTCCGATGCGGACGTGCTTGCACACGCCATTATAGACGCCGTCTTCGGCGCCGCCGCACTGCCGGACATCGGGCGCGCCTTCCCCGACAACGACCCCGCTTATAAGGACGCAAACAGCATGGCTCTTTTAAAAACGGCAGTGCAGACGGCCGAAAAAGCGGGTTTTGCCATCGGCAATATTGACGCTACCGTCATTGCGCAGGCTCCCAAGCTCGCGCCCTATATCGAGGCAATGCGCGAAAACATAGCCTCTGTCTGCGGGGCGGACTTGTCTGCCGTCAGCGTGAAGGCCACCACCACCGAAAAGCTGGGCTTTACCGGCCGCGGCGAGGGTATTGCAGCGGAAGCCGCCGTCGTGTTGGCGCGGAGGAGAGCATAGCATGAGAAAACGGTTCCCACTGTTAAAAAAGCAGCGCCTTGTCCGCCCGTCTCCGGTTGTCGGCTCTCCCGGCAATCCTCGGAAAGACGCGGCTCTTTTTGCCCTTAAAATTTTTATCGGCCTGATTGCCGCAGCCGCAGTGGTGCTGGCGGTAATCTTTGTCGTGATTCCTCTTGCAAACGGTGAGAGCATCGTTCCCGAAAGCGAGCCTCTTGTGGAGGCCGAATATAACGACCCGAAGGACTCCATCAAAAACGAAACCATCGGAGACATCTCCTCCTACCAGAAGGAGGCCGTCATCCAATACAATACCGAAAACGACGCCTATCTCTACGGGCACGAAATCGTCTTTTCTTCGGCGTCTGTCAAAAACGGCATATCCGTTTACGATAAGCTGGTCGTTTTCGATCTGGAAACTGAGGAAAGCGAAGAAATTCCGGTAGATCTCAAATATGAAAACATCACCCAGACGCGTCTCAACGACAACTACATTGTCTTTATAGACTCCAGCTCGGCAGGCGGCGGCCGCATCATGATGTACGACCGCAGCACCAAAGAAACGAGCGAAATCAAGTCGTTTGTATACGCGATGCCGCAGATTTCCATGTACGGCGACACCATTGCTTTCCTGCAGCAGGCAGGCAATTCTCTGGACAGGCTCTATGTGTTTGACCTCTCCACCAAAGAGAGCGCCGCATTTCAGGTGTGGCCGGACCTGCCCGCGCCTACGTCTGCGGCAGACCTTTCCGCTGCCGGGCTGACCTACGCCGTGCCTACCACCGACGACGACGTCATTTCCTCTGTCATCTATGTGCAGCCGCTGGATGGAAGCGAGATTAAGCGGCTCGACCCGGGCAGACTGGCCTATTACCCCAAGGCAACCGGAGATTATATTGCCTTTCAGGCCTCTACATCGGGGCCTCCCACCGATCTTTACCTCAGCAAAAATCTTGAAATGCCCCGTGTTATCGCCACAAATGTTACTAACTTTGACGTAGGAGACGGTTTTATCGCCTACACCAAAGAAGGAACGCTCTATATTTACTTTCTCGAGACGAGCGAAACCAAACAGCTTAACTCACTGGTTTCTCACGCTCTGCTGTCCAACGTGGATCGCACCAGGGTTTGCTGGTATGACGTGACCGGCGGCTTTGGCAATCTGGACATCATTAAATATGCCGATATTGCAGAGGAACTCAACAGCGCGGAGGACGACCGGTAATGGCAAAAAACAGGACTTTTTTCCGCTGCACTGAATGCGGCTACGAAACGGCTAAATGGATGGGCAAATGCCCGTCCTGCAATAATTGGAACACGCTTACGGAGCAGGCTGCCGAAAAGGCCCCGTCTACTGCGGCAAAGGGCCGCGCCAGCTTTTCCAAGGCTCAGGTATCGCAGCTCGCCTCCATCGTTCCCGGCGAAAACAGCCGCACAAAAACCGGCATCGACGAGCTGGACAGGGTGCTCGGGGGCGGCATTGTCCGCGGCAGTGTCGTTCTGGCGGGCGGCGAGCCGGGCATCGGAAAATCCACGCTGTTTTTACAGGCCGCAGATCTGCTTTCTAAAAAGGGCGGCACCGTTCTGTACATTTCGGGCGAGGAGAGCGGCGAGCAGGTGCGTCTGCGGGGCGAGCGGCTTGGCCTTTCGTCATCTATGCTTTTTTTGGCAGAGACGGACCTTACCGTTATTCTGGACGCGGCTCGCGCCGAAAATCCGGATTTTATGATTGTAGACTCAATTCAGACCCTGTATCACCCGGATGTGGAAAGCGCGCCGGGCAGCGTAACACAGGTGCGCGAGTGTGCCGGAGCGCTTGCCCGCCTCGCCAAGGAGACGGGAACTGCCATGTTTATCATCGGCCATGTGACGAAGGACGGCTCCATTGCCGGCCCGCGGCTGCTGGAACATTTGGTGGACACCGTGCTCTACTTTGAAGGAGAGCGCATGAGTTCTTTCCGCATTCTGCGGACAGTTAAAAACCGCTTTGGCTCCACCAACGAAATTGGTGTGTTTGAGATGTGCGACTGCGGCATGAGGGAGGTGGAAAACCCTTCGGCGCTCATGATGTGCGACCGGGACAAGCCCGTAGCCGGAGCAGCCTGCTTCTGCGCTATGGAGGGGACGCGCCCCATGCTTTTGGAAGTAGAGGCTCTCGTCTCCGATTCCTCCTTCGGCAATCCGCGCCGTCTCGGTACGGGCGTGGATATCGGCAGGATGAGCCTGATCATTGCCGTATTGGAGAAAAAGGTTGGGCTTAAGCTGTATAATCAGGACATCTTCGTCAACGTGGGCGGCGGTATGCGGGTGGCTGAGCCCGCCCTCGATTTGGCAGTAGCGGCGGCGATCATGTCGTCCTTTCGCAACAGACCGCTTCGCCCCGGCTGTGCGTTTATGGGCGAAATCGCCTTGACCGGCGAGCTGCGCCGCGTGTCGCTCATGGAGGGGCGGCTTTCGGAGCTTTCCCGCATGGGCATCGAACATGCAGTGATTCCCTATCCCAATATGAAAAACCTGTCCTCGCCCATCTCGATTG
>QAKS01000097.1 GCA_003343685.1 Clostridiales bacterium
GAGAAACAGATAATACCAGAAGCCTTCAATCTGCATATTTTCGCGGGATAGAATACCGAGATATATCAGCATATAAAGACCTACTGCAAACTGGACAACGTTTCGTGCATATCTGACCTTTTTTGCATATAAGGAAACTCCTATTGAAAGGCATATGCCGAGATAGGAAAAGTTAAATAGATAAAATATATTATCCATTGTCAACCAAAGAACGACGGCAATTGCCTCAAACAGAAGCCACATGGAGACGGGGATAAGATGCTTTTTCACTGCGTACACACCTCCGCTGATATACTGAAATATTTCCGAAACGCAATTTGTCCGTGGGATATAGGGCGGCATTCCCGAGCAGTCTTTTCGGAAGTTTAGGTCAATTATATCACAAATGGCTTTTGGCTGAAAGAAGCGATAAGGCAGATGGCAGTCAATAGGCGCGAAGAAGGCCTGTACATCAGAGAGAAAACATGACGAAAAAAGAGACGACACCGCTCGTGATGCCGCCTCCATAGGAAAAAAGTATTTGTACTGATTAGTACCTTGGTTTGTAGCCGACCGAAGCCCGGCAGGATTGCCGTGTGTGCTTTCGCTCTGCGAAAACCGCTGTTTTGTCTCACGCTGTTGTCTTTAAAAAAGCGCCGAGATTTTTATCCTCAATCCTGATGTGGGAAATAAGTACGGCAATGTGGCTGTTCAACTTCGCCAAATCGCTGACGGAAGGACCTGCTACAGGAATCTGTCCGGCAATTTCCCTCAGTTTGCGCTTATAGTTCTCATGGAATTGAAAATGCGCCTTCCGGTTGGGATAATTGCTTTTTTTCTGCAAGTCTTCTTCGTGAGTGAAGTGCTTGTCTACATAGTCGAGTAAAAATTTGATGGCGGGCTCCATAGCGGCCCGACCCTTTCCTTTGCCGCACTCGTCCAATAATTTATTTACGGCCCGGAAAAGCTCCCGATGTTCGTTGTCGATGATACTGTTTCCTGTTTCCAATTCTTTTGTTAATTCATAAACCATTTTTAGCAACCTCCAAATCCTATTTTATGACGGCTGTTACGTTTATCGTACAGATAAGCATCTTGCAACCGGAAACTGTTCAAAGTTTTCAGTTTCTACGTTACAATATATCATGGATTTTTTGAGGCTTCAACTGTTTAAGTAACAAAAATATATTTTAGACTTTACCCAATCAATCCGTAACCGGAAGGGTAGAGCCACCGTAGGGCATAAGGATGACAGAAGCGTCGTCGCCCAGCTTTTGCTTTGCCGCACCGTAAGCCTCGTCCAGCGTGGAGAAGGGTGTGAAGTGCAGGCTTTCGACGAATGCCGGATCCATATCGGAGACGAGATAAATATCGCAGCGCTGCATTACCATGGCGATGGCAGCGGCCTTGTGACCGCCCAACTCAAAATTACGGCCGATTTCTTCCGCAATCCAGTCCACGCCGCCGGGGGCGGTCATCCAGCGCTCAAAGACGGCGGATCCCAATCCCTCCTTGCAGGAGGCGGTGAGGATGATAACCCCTCCGTCGCGCACCGCGTGTTTTGAATTATCGAGAGCCTTCTGAGACTGATAGAGGTTCAGGTCTTTTGGATAACCGCCGGGCGATACAATGACGATGTCGGCACGCTTGGGTATTTTAATTTTATAAAGACGATCTAAAAATGCGCATCCTTCCCGATGAGCCTTGATATGATGGCCTGCGACAGCGCATATGATCTCTTTCTTTTCATTTAAAACCACGTTTACAATAAAATCTATGGGAAGAATATCCGCGACGCTGTCAATATCCTCTCGTACAGGATTTCCTTCGAGCTTTCCGGCGTGGGCGGCCTCCTGCACCATCTGAGAGTGGTTTGCCTGAATGGCGTCATGAGTGGACACACCGGGCATAATCGCCTTTGCGCCGCCAGAGAATCCGGCAAAATAGTGGTATTCGATGTTGCCGAGACAGATGCGCCTGTCGGCACGGACGACCGGCTCAAATACATCGACGGGTGTGCCTGAGGCAGTATTGCCCAGATGAACGCAGTTTTCCATGTCGTTATCAATGCAGCGGACGCGTTCAAAGACCTGATCTCCCACCAGATAGCGCATTTCCTCCTCCGTATGAGGCCGATGAGACCCGAGCGCAAAAACGACGGTGATATCTTCATCGGGAACGCCTGCCAGTGCCAGTTCATCCAGCAGCGGCGGCAGCACAGTTTTTGACGGCATAGGCCGCGTGATATCGCTGGTGATAATGACAACCTTTTCGCCTTTGTTTACGGTTTCGCAGAGGCGCGGAGAGCCGATAGGGCTTCTCAGGGCGCGGATTACTTCGTCTGTTCCGGTAAGACGGACGGGGACGTCGTTAGGCTTCAGGATGCCGATAATGTTGTCGTCCTGTATTTCGGTGGCCATTTTTGTTTTTGCGTAGCCAAGCTCTGCTTTCATAAATTCTTCTCCCAACTGTTTATTTGATGCTGGCAAAATCCAGATTGCGATATGCCTTCTGCAGGTGTACCATCATTGCAGTGGCGGCTTTTTCGGAATTTCCGGAGCAGATCGCCTCATAGATTGTGCGATGATCCGCAAGGGACTTTTTTGGCTGCCCGGGTAATTGGAGCGTTGCCGCACGGGATTTTGCAAGAAGAGTTCCACACATGTTCAGAATCATACGGAGCGCGTCGTTGCCGGTAATGTCGGCAATCGTGTTGTGAAAAGCGTTGTCGCCGGTGAGACCGGAGCCTCCGCGGGCTACGCTTTCCTCCATGATGGTGAGAGCTTCGTACAGCTTATCGGCCTTATCGGGCGTGATAGACTGGGCCGCCAGCTTAGCAGTTTCGGTTTCAAGAAGGGTGCGTACGTCGATCAGCTCCCGTATCAGTTTTTCGTCCTTGATAAGCATAGATGAGAGAGGGTGCATAATGCTGTCCAGCGTAAGCTGCTTGACGTAGGTTCCCTCTCCTACTCTGGATTCTATATAGCCCATGCTGGCCAGAGAGTGCAGAGCCTCCCTGACGGCTGTCCGGCTCACCTGAAGGTCTTCCGCAAGCTGCCGTTCGGACGGCAGCTTATCGCCGGGCGCCAGCGTACCGTCCTGTATCAAGGAGATGAGCTGGTCGGCAATGTCTTCATAAAGCCTCGTTTTTTTGATGGGTTCTAACATAAATATTTTCCTTTCTGCAAGGTTTCTCACATCTTTTTATAGATTATAGCATATTGGTGGCTGTTTGTCTATTGGTATGACAACTTTTCTTTAAAAATTTTATAAGAAAATTTCCTACATTATAATAATAAAAAATAGTCAAAATAGATAATCCAATGCACTGGTTTTCTTTACTACCAATAACTGTATTGACTTTTGAATATAGGTAGTATAGTATATTGGTATGACCTATTAATCAAAATCCAACAGAGAAAATTTTAATATGGGGGTACAAAATGGATTACGCAAAAGAGAGCCTAAAAAAGCATTATGACTGGAAGGGGAAGATTGAAGTAATTGCAACGGTTCCCGCAGACTCGAAGGACGCGTTGTCGCTGGCCTATACGCCGGGCGTTGCCGAGCCCTGCCTTGAAATACAGAAGGACGTGGCAAAGAGCTATGAGCTGACGCGCAGGCATAATATGGTCGCGGTTGTAACGGATGGTTCCGCTGTTTTAGGCCTTGGAGATATCGGCCCCGAGGCGGGAATGCCGGTTATGGAGGGAAAATGCGTACTGTTTAAGGCTTTTGGCGATGTGGACGCATTTCCGCTTTGCGTAAAATCCCACGATGTGGACGAAATCGTGGAAACGGTTTACCAGATCAGCGGCAGCTTCGGCGGCGTAAATCTGGAAGACATCTCGGCTCCCAGGTGCTTCGAAATAGAAAAGAAGCTGAAAGAGAAATGCGACATACCGATTTTTCATGACGACCAGCACGGTACGGCCGTTATCACGCTGGCGGGGTTGATCAACGCCATCAAGCTGGTAGGAAAAAAGAAAGAGGATGTAAAAATCGTTGTCAACGGCGCAGGCGCGGCGGCAATTTCTATTACAAAGCTGCTGTTCAGCGACGGATTTGACAAGGTGGTTCTTTGCGACAGGAAGGGTGCTGTCTATGAAGGCCGTTCCGAAAATATGAACGCCATAAAGGAAGAGATGGCGAAGATCACAAACAGGGATAAGCAACAGGGAAGCCTGGCTGACGTAATCAAGGGAACCGACGTGTTCATCGGCGTATCCGCGCCGGGTACAATGACCAAAGAGATGGTAGAGACGATGAACAAGGACGCGATCGTGTTCGCCTGCGCAAACCCTACGCCGGAGATTTTCCCGGACGAGGCAAAGGCAGGCGGCGCTGCGGTAATCGCAACAGGCAGAAGCGACTTCCCCAATCAGGTCAACAACGTTCTGGCATTCCCGGGAATCTTCAGAGGGGCGCTGGACGTTCGCGCCAGCGATATTAACGACGACATGAAGATTGCCGCGTCCTATGCGCTGGCGGGGCTTATTGCGGATGACGAGCTGAATGCGGAGTATATACTCCCCGCGCCGTTTGACCCGAGGGTAAAGGATGCTGTAGCGGCCGCCGTCGCAGAGGCTGCCAAAAAGAGCGGCGTAGCGCGCATTTAACAGGAAGCACTCAACCGCCCCAAACGGCGGAAACAAAGTCAATCAATAATTTCAATCTGAAAGGAGAGACGCCGAAGGGCGTCGGCAAAATCACTATGGACACGCAGGAATATGTGAATCAATTGATCGAAAAATCCAGAGCGGCTCAGAAGGCAGTAGAGAACTACACACAGGAACAGGTAGACGCAATTGCGAAGATGTTTGCGAGAGTTGTTTTTGACAACTGTGAGCCTCTGGCAAAAATTGCGGCGGAAGAGTCGAGAATGGGCGTTTATGAGGACAAAGTAAAAAAATGCCAAGGTAAGTCGAGGATCATATGGAACCACCTGAAGGATAAAAAGACGGTGGGAATTATCAACAGAATCCCCGAAGAGGGTATTGTTGAGGTTGCCAAGCCCATGGGCGTTGTTTGTGCAGCGACCCCCTGTACAAACCCTGTAGTGACGCCGATGTGCAACGCCATGTTTGCCATTAAGGGCAGAAACTCTATCATCATAAGCCCCCATCCCCGCTCCAAAAAGACGACGAAGATGCTGGCGGATCTCTATTATGCGGAGCTGGACAAAATGGGTGTGCCGAGAGATATTTTCCTCTATGTGGAGGAGCCGACGATTGAGGCGACAAAGTATCTTATGGCAGGCTGTGACGTCGTGCTGGCGACGGGCGGCCCCGGTGTGGTGAAATCTGCATATTCTTCCGGCAAGCCCAGCTACGGCGTAGGCGCGGGCAACGTGCAGGGTATCATCGACGAGGATGTAGACTATCCCGAAGCTGTGTCCAAAATTATTGCTTCAAGAATTTTCGACAACGGCATCATCTGCTCCGGCGACCAGACGCTGATCGCGCCTGAGTCCAAATTTGACGAAATTATGGCAGAGTTCAAGAAGCAGGGCGCCGTATACTTTGACGACAAGAAAACGGTCGACAAGCTGCGCGAGACAGTGTTCCCCGGCGGCGTAATGAACAAGGATCTGGTAGGTCAGCCGATTGCAAAGGTTGCTGAAGCAGCCGGCATAGAGATACCCGAAGGCACAAAGCTCATCATGGTATATCCCGGCGCATACGGCAGCGCGGACTCCTTCTCCAAGGAGAAAATGTGTCCCGTTATGTCGGTATACAAGTGGAAGACCTTTGACGAAGCGATTGAGATTGCAAAGGAGAACCTTATCTTTAACGGCGCAGGCCACTCCTGCTCGATTCAGTCCAACAATGCTGAACATATCGAAAAAGCGGGCGAAATCCTGCCTGTATCGAGAGTCCTTGTCAACCAGTCGTGTGCAAGCATGAACGGAGGCGCGTTCGTCAACGGATTGAACCCGACCACGACGCTGGGTTGCGGAAGCTGGGGAAATAACTCCATTTCCGAGAACCTTACCTATTACCATCTCTTCAACAAGTCCAGAATCGCTTATGTTAAGCCGAACGCCAAGACGCCTTCCGATGAGGAAATCTGGGGCTGAATGACAAAATATTGTTCCCGCGGAACCGTTCCGTGGGAACAAATATATGATCGCTTCCAAAACGAAAGGAATATTTAACAATGAAGTTACTTGAATATCAGGCGAAGGGAATCTTTGAGAAATTTGATATCCCGACAATGCGCGGAATAGTCATTGACGATCTGGAAGGTATCCCCGAAAAAATAGCAGAGGCCAAGCTGAACTATCCTGTCGTCATAAAGGTGCAGGTTCAGATCGGCGGAAGAGGAAAGGCCGGCGGCGTTCAGTTTGCCGACAACCCTGCCGAGGCTGTTGCGTGGGCGAAGAAGCTGCTTTATATGGACGTGCGCGGCTATACCGCAAAGCAGCTGCTCATCGTTGAGAAGGCCGACGTTGCGCAGGAGATGTATATGTCTGTCCTGCTGGACCGCAACACGAAATGTCCGCTGCTCATCTATTCGCCCATCGGCGGTATGGACATCGAGCAGACGGCGAAGGAGACGCCGGACAAGGTGGCGAAGGTTGCTGTGGATCCGCTCCGCGGCATCCAAAACTATACGATAGACTACATCATCAGCAAAACGGGAGCAGATCCGGCGCTGAAGCCGCAGCTTACGGATATTGCCAAAAAGCTGATGAAGGCGTTCTTTGAATACAACACCATGCTGGTAGAGATCAATCCGCTGATTGTTACAAAGGGCGGAGAAGTGATTGCCGTGGACGGCAAGGTTGAGGTGGACGACAATGCCCTCTATATTGGGAAGCTGCCGGACATAGCCGCCTACCGCGACAATATGCAGGAGGATCCGAGGGAGAAGGAAGCGCGGAGTTTCAACTTTCACTTTGTTCCCCTTGATGAGGACGGCACGGTGGGCATTATGTCCAACGGCTCCGGCATGATGATGAGCTGCCTTGACCTGATTACCAAAAGGGGAATGAAAGTCGCAGGATGCCTTGACCAAGGCGGCGGCGCCACCAGAGAAAAGCTGAAAGAAGCTGTCCGCATCGTATTCCAAAACCAGAATATCCACGTTCTGCTCGTCTATATCTTCGGCGGCATTACCCGCTGCGACGAGGTGTGCGCGGGGATTAAGATGGCTCTTGAGGAGCAGCCCGCCGACAGAAAGGTAGTTGTACGGATCGAGGGCACGAATAAAGAAGCGGCTATGGAGATCCTGGAGACGATTAAAGACAGGGTGGTCGCAGTAGATAACGTTCCAGAGGCTGTTGAGGCTCTGTGGAAGTTCCACAATTGACGAAAGGAGCCGCGAAAAAATGAGTATTCTTATAGACAAAAACACAAAGCTGCTGGTACAGGGAATCACCGGCAGAGAGGGGCAGTTTCATACACAGACCATGATCGAGTACGGAACGAACGTGGTGGGCGGCGTTACGCCAGGCAAGGGAGGCCAGGAAATTTTCGGCGTTCCCGTGTTCAATACGGTAAAGGAAGCGGTAGAGGAGACGGGAGCAGACGCTACGGTGATCTTTGTACCGGCCAAGTTTACGCCGGCAGGCGTCATGGAGGCGGTAGACGCCAATATTCCCGTGATTATGACCATATCGGAGCATACGCCCGTGCATGAGATGATGAAATGCTATTGGGTGGCAAGGCAGAGAGGGCTCAGACTGTTTGGGCCGAACTCCTTCGGCGTCATCTCTCCCGGAAAATGCAAGGCCGGATTTATGGCGTCCCGAATATTCAAAGAGGGTAACGTCGGCGTGATGACCCGGTCTGCCACAAACGGATACGAGTCCATCTACATGCTGACCTGCGCCGGAATTGGCCAGTCGACCTGTGTAGGCGTGGGCGGCGATATGATTCCCGGATCGACGTTTGTCGATCTCCTGCCTGATTTTGAGGCCGATCCGGAGACAAAGGTAATCGTAATGATCGGCGAGATCGGCGGAAGCGAGGAGGAACTGGCGGCGGAATACATCAAAAAGCATGTGACAAAGCCGGTGGTCGCCATGATAGCCGGTAAAAACGCACCCAAGGGCAAAAACATGGGTCATGCGGGGGCGATCGTTTCGGCAGATGGCACCGGCAGCGCACAGAGCAAGGAATCTGCCCTTCGCGACGCGGGCGTACACATTGCCGAGGGGACCACACATATCGTAGATATCGTTGCAGAATTACTGAAATAAGGAGAGCAAATAAAATGATGGAAAAAGACAGAGCAAAAAAGATTTATAAGACAATGAACGATATCCGCAACTTTGAGGAGACGGCGTATACGCTGTTTGCTGAAAATAAGCTGCGCGGTTCTGTTCATCTGTATACAGGGGAAGAAGCCATCGCCGCGACGGTGTGCTCCCGCATGACGGACGAGGACTATATTGCCAGCACCCACAGAGGCCACGGCCACTGTATCGCAAAGGGTGCGGAGCTTGACAAGGCGCTGGCCGAGCTGATGGGCAAGGCGACAGGCTATTGCAAAGGCAGAGGAGGTTCCATGCATATCGCGGATTTGACGAAGGGCAATCTGGGCGCAAACGCCATCGTAGGCGGCGGGCCGCCGATTGCGACAGGCGCGGCTCTTGCGATTAAAATGCAGAACAAGAAAAACGTGGCAGTCGCTTTCTTCGGCGACGGCGCGACAAATGAGGGCACTGTCCATGAGGCAATGAATATGGCGTCTGTCTGGAAGCTGCCGATGATCTTCATCGTGGAAAACAACGGCTTCGGCATATCCGTTCCCGTATGGCAGTCCACCTCGGTCAAGGATGTATCGGTTCGCGGCGCGGCCTATGACATGCCGGGCGAGACGGTAGACGGAAACGACGTGCTGGCAGTAGATGCGGCGTTTGAAAAAGCGCAGAAGAGGGCGCTGGCGGGGGAAGGGCCGTCCATTATTGAGTGTAAGACGTACCGCTGGAGAGGCCACTGGACGGGAGACCCTGAGGTGTACCGCACTAAGGCGGAGGTAGAGGACTGGAAGGAAAATAAGGATCCGATCAAGCGGTTTAAGCAGTATATGCTGGACAACAAGCTGGCAACAGAGAAGGAACTGGCGCAGATTGAAGAGGATTCAGCGGCCGAAATGGCAAAGGCGACGGAGTTTGCCCTGAACAGCCCCGAGCCGGATCCGGCTCACGTGATGGACGACGTTTTCTACGAAGCGTAAGAGAGGAGTAATAAAATGAGCGTTAAAACCTATGCAATGGCAATCAGAGACGTAATAGCCGAGGAAATGCGCCGTGATGACAAGGTGTTCATCATGGGCGAGGATATAGAGAAGCAGGGCGGCATTTTCGGCTGCACGAGAGATCTTTATAAGGAATTCGGAATTGACAGAGTGCGCAATACGCCGATCTCCGAGGCGGGCTTTGTAGGCGCCGGACTGGGCGCTGCCTGCGCCGGAATGAGACCGATCGTTGAGTTGATGTACATGGACTTTACCTTTGTCGCTATGGATCAGATCATCAACCAGGTGGCGAAAACCCGTTATATCTTCGGAGGCAAGGCCAGAATTCCGCTGGTGATCAGAGGTCAGCAGGGCATCGGCCGCGGAAACGCCGCCACCCACAGCCAGTCTCTGGAGACGGTGTTCATGCACTTCCCGGGCTTAAAAGTAGCTTGCCCGTCGTCCGCAGCGGACGCCGCCGGAATGCTCCGCACGGCAATACGGGACGATAACCCGGTGATGTTCTTTGAGCATAAGGCGCTGTATGCAACAAAGGGTGAAGTGCCGGACGATCCGGAATTTATGATTCCTTTCGGCAAGGCGAACATCGTAAAAGAGGGCAAGGACGTGACGATTGTCGCAAATCTGCTGTATGTGCCGCGTGCGTTGGAGGCTGCGAAGGAGCTGGAGAAACAGGGCATCTCCGCCGAGGTCATTGACCCGCGAACGATGGTGCCTTTTGACTATGATACAATTGTGAACAGCGTTAAAAAGACTGGGAGGCTGGTGACTGTTCATGAAGCACACAGAACAGCAGGCTGGGGAGCAGAGGTTGCTTCGGAAATTAGCGAAAGAGCGTTCAAATATCTGGATGCGGCGCCGGTAAGACTGGGAACAAAGGCATGCCCGCTGCCCTTTAACATTAACCTCGAGACGGCGGCAACTCCGCAGGCGGCGGACATCATTGAGGCTTCCAAGGCGGTTCTTTACAAATAAGGAGAGAAGCATATGGCAACAAAAGTAATTATGCCCAAACAGGGCTTGCAGATGACAGAGGGCACGATTGTCCGCTGGATCGTCGGCGAGGGAGAGAAGTGCACGGCGGATCAGCCTCTGTTTGAAATGGAAACGGATAAGCTGACGATCACTATGGACGCGCCTGCCAGCGGTACGCTCCTCAAAATTGTACACGGCGAGGGCGATGTTGTGCCGATTACTGAGATGATAGCCGTGATAGGAGAAGAAGGAGAGGATATTTCCGGCCTGCTGGCTGAGGCTGCCCCGAAGAAACAGGAACAGACCGCTGCGCCTGCCGAGGAGAAGCGGGAGGAGAGCGCACAGAAGGCCGACGCTCCGGCTGCAAGGGCTGCGGGAGACAGGGTGTTCTCTACGCCGAGAGCGCGGATGCGCGCGGAAGAAAAGGGAGCGGATGTTGGGGATATCCCGGGAAGCGGCCCGGAGGGTCTCGTAATCGAGCGGGATGTGCTGGCGTTTGAGCCTGCTGCGGCGAGAAAGGCAACGCCACTGGCGAAAAAGGTTGCCGAGGCGGAAGGCGTGGATATTTCGGATATTGAGGGAAGCGGCTCACACGGAAAGATCACAAAGGACGACGTGATGGCGGCTGTCGCGGCGAGAACGGGAGCCGGGACGGCGAGAGGGACGAAGATCGTGCCTTACGCCGGCATGCGCAGGATCGTCGGAGAAAAGATGGTGGAGAGCCTGCGCGTACATGCACAGCTGACGCACAAGATTTCTGTGGACATGACGAACGCGGCGCTGCTGCGGGACACCTACAAGAAGCAGGATAAGAAGGTCTCCTACAACGACTTGGTGATTCTGGCGACGACGAGAGCCCTGAAGGACTACCCGATGATGAACAGCACCATCACAGACGAGGGGATAGTTGTTCCCGAGTACGTCCATATGGGCGTAGCTGTGGCTGTGGATGCGGGTCTGATCGTGCCGGTGATCAAGGATGCAGATCTGATGCGTCTGGAGGAGATCAGCGTG
>QAKS01000052.1 GCA_003343685.1 Clostridiales bacterium
ATCTACAATCAATATAAAGCAAGTATCAGGGAAATACTGATACAATTATGCAAGTACAAAGGAGAGGAGATCATAGAGGGGAACCTAATGCGGGATCACATCCATATGTTCGTCAGATACCACCAAAGATAAGCGTATCGAGCTTTATGGGTTACCTGAAAGGTAAGAGTGCGCTGATGATCTTCGATAAACACGCAAACAGGAGAAACACGACATAGCAGTGGATAAGCTGAGTGTAAAGGAGTATGGAGACCCCTTTAGGGGTAACGGCAGGTAATACGAACGCTGCTTTAAGCAGCAGCGACGAGTCAAAGACAATAGGCTTGAGCGAAGTGAAAGCCGGCGTCTTGAGGCGCCGGCCGATAATAAAGCCTTATAGGCTTAGTGCAAACCACCCGTTTGACGGGTGGTTATGATTGTATGCTTTGTTTTTTCTTCAGCCCCGGTATCCGAAGGAAGCCAGATATATGTTCAGAATATCGTCCCGGGTGACGGCAGCAATGCAGTTCCTGAGATTTTTGGAATCCTTTGCAATATCCGTATAGACCTCCAGCTCCTCCGGCGTGACCTTCTCCTTTTCTCCCAACAGCCGGTCGATTGCCTGTCCGAATTCAGCGAGTCCGCTGAACGACATCGCCTGCATCATCTCGTCCACCCGCTCCCTGCACTGGTCGTAAATGAACTTCAAAAAGCTTGTGATCAGCAGGCCGTTTGCACGTCCGTGGTCAACATCTTTGAAATATGTCAGTCCATAGCCCATGGCATGGACTGCCGTCGTGCCTGTATTGGCAATCACCATCCCCCCCAGTGCTGACGCCATGAGCAGCGTATCGCGTGCAGCGCTGTCCAGCGTAAAACTGGCCAGATTGTCAAATTCCTTCGCAATCATTTTCATTCCTCTTTGCGCCAGCGCGTCTGTCGCCTGTCCTGCTCTTGGCGAAAGATATCCCTCCATCAAATGAGACAGTGCGTCAATCGCTGTGTTGACCGTATTCTCCTTGGAAAGCCCGCCCATATAGGCACCGTCCAGCAGCGCCAGTCTGGGGAACAGCACCGGAGACGAAATCGAAGTTTTTGTTCTCTTTCTGTCGTTTGTAATAATGGAGTACTGCGTAACCTCAGAACCCGTTCCCGCCGTTGTCGGCACCATTGCCATAGGCAGCGCTTTTTTGATCTCCGCTCCGAAAAACGCGTCCTTCGAAATATCCTGCACCGCCAGCAGTGCAATTGCCTTGGCCGCGTCCATAGGCGATCCGCCGCCGATTCCTATTACAAAATCCGCACCAAACCGCTTTGCCTCCTCCGCGCCTTCGTAGACCGATTCCAGCGTAGGATTGCTTCTGATTCGGTCAAACACTGCAAACTCCTGACCGTTTGCCGTGAGAGCCGTCTCTACATCCTCCTGCGAACCGTTATTTTTTGCGGAATTCTGCCCCGTAACGATCAGCGCTTTGTTTCCCAGCGCTTTTAAAAGGCATCCGTTCTTTTTAATACAATTTTTTTCGTGAATTACTTTTGTCGGCATATAGTACATCATAGCTGTCTCCCCTGAAAAATTCATTCTTTTTTCATTATATCACAGCCCTCCCCCAAAAACACCCGATTGCGGCAATATACCGGACAAAATTTCATATTCATTTACTTTTTCCCATATGGTATCATATTCATAAAATGTTTTGGAGGTAGGTGCAATGAAGCCCAAAATCGGCATTATGCCGCTGTTTGACGCAAAGCGGGACAGCTATTGGATGGTTCCCGGCTATATGAAAATGCTGGAAGAAGCCGGAGCGCTCCCTGTTATGTTTCCCCTGACGACAGACGAGGGAGAGATTTTCGAACTGTGTGAACTGTGCAGCGGTTTCCTGTTTACCGGCGGTCAGGATGTCAGCCCCAAGCTTTATGGCTCGTCCGTCTCGGAAAAATGCGGCGAAATCTGCTCCGACAGAGATGTGATGGAAAAAGTCGTATTTTTTTCCGCTCTTCTGGCAGACAAGCCCGTTTTCGGTATCTGCCGCGGTCTTCAACTTATCAACGTCCTGCTGGGGGGCACACTTTATCAGGACCTTCCCGCAGAGTTGGGCAACTCGCTCAACCATTGCCAGCGCCCGCCCTATGACACGCCCTCTCACAGCGTTTCCCTTTTGGGCAGTTCCGCCCTGCACGGGCTTTTAAACCAAGATACTCTGCATGTCAACAGCTGTCATCATCAGGGAGTCAAACGGCTTGCCGGCGGTCTCGTTCCTGTCGCCCTTGCAGAAGACGGTCTTGTCGAAGCTGCTTGCATGCCTGACCGCCGATTCGTTTTTGCAGTACAATGGCACCCGGAGCTGATGTATCGAAACGACCGCGGCACTGCGCTGATTATCCGGCAGTTTGTGCAGGCCTGTTCCAAAGATGCCTCGCCGGACAGATAAGATGGGAATCTGTTGTTACGGCTGCCCTGAAATCAGCCGTTCCACTTCTGCGCGTTTTTGAAACAGAACACAGCCTCCGTCGTGCTCTTCCATCAAAACGCCGTTTTCTTTCAACCTTCGGAACAACACCGATGTCATCGCCTCTCTCAGGGAGGTATCTCTCACATTGATATCGGAATAGGGCGCAAACGGACATGGTTCCGCACCGCCCCCCGCATTGATATGGAAAAAACCCCGGCCTGCCGCTAGGCATCCGCCGGAGGATTTTTCGTCCCCCGGAAACGAGATCAGAACCATATCCGGAAAGCGCTCTCTGGCATGGGCGATTTTGCCGGACAGCTGCACTCTCTCACAATCGTCCAGCGCCATGCCGTCGCTCCCGTTCTCAACGGGCACATACTCTACATAAATTACTACCCGGCATCCGGACGCTCTGAGCTCCTCCAAATATTCCGGCGCCGTTACCTCCTTCAGGTTCTCCGCCGTAACCGTAATGGACGCTCCAAACAGCATGCATCGCTTTCGAAATCTCTCCATCGCTTCCCCAAGAAGCCTATAAACGCCCTCTCCCCGTCTGTCATCCGTCCTCTTGGCGGTTCCTTCCATGCTCAATATCGGAAGAAGATTTCTGTTGGCGTCGAACAGTTCCTCATACGCCCCGTCTATCATGGTGCCGTTTGTAAAAATCGGGAATATGATCTCTTTTATTTTTCCCGCGCGCTCGATCACTCCCCTGCGGAGAAGCGGTTCCCCGCCGGCAAGCAGAATAAAACCCACACCCATTTCGCGCGCTTCGCAAAATATCTTCTGCCACGCTTCATCTCCCAGCTGCCGAACCTCCTCTCCATCGCCGCACGCGCCGTTGGCTCTCGCGTAACAACCCCTGCAATGCAGGTTACAGCTGCTTGTAATACTGGCAATTAAAAAAGGTGGTACATGCCCTCCTCTTTTTTCCTCCTGCCTTCTGCGCTTTGCGGCTTTTCCCGCCGCTAAGGCATATTGTGCCAGAAACGCGCTTTCTCTCGGATTGCCAAGCGCCGCCCGCATGGCGTTTTTTACAATATTTTCCGCGCCTGCCGTCAGATATTCCTCAAGATCGAATTCCTTTTCTTCCATTTTTCTTTTTCCCCATTTTTCTCTATCATACCACAAATATATGAAAAACGGACGGCAAATCTGCCGTCCGCAAAAACAAAAGAGGATTAAATATACTCTCGAAAACTTATTTGCCTTCTCTTGCCGCCTTTACCGCAGCAACCATCTTCTTGCCAACCTCTGTAATCGCAGCATAGTCTCCTGTCTTGGCGCCAGCCGTCAGAGAGCTTCCCGCACCGACAGCTACTGCACCCGCCTTGATCCAGTCCGCCGCATTGTCCGCGTCTACACCGCCTGTAGGCATCATCTTCATCTGCGGGATCGGCCCCTTGATGTCCTTGATGATTCTCGGTCCAAACAGGTCGCCGGGGAATATTTTAACGATGTCGCTTCCCGCTTCCATGCACTCCACAGCCTCTTTGATCGTCATAGCGCCGGCCATGCAGGCAATCTGATACCTGTTGCACAACTTTACCGTATCAACATTGAGGCAGGGGGAAACCACATAATTTGCACCGGCCATAATGGCAGAGCGAGCCGTTTCCGGATCGAGTACCGTACCCGCACCGATGATCATCTGATCCGGCGTATATTTCTTTGCCAGCTCGGAAATGATCTCGGAAGCGCCGGGAACCGTATATGTAATCTCAATGCCCTTTACGCCGCCGGCTATGCAGGCATCAGCGATTTTCATCGCCTGCTCCGCGCTCTCAGCACGCACAACGGCAACAACACCACAGTCCTCTAATCTTTTCAGAATTTCGCTTTTGTCCATGATTTTATCTCCTTAAAATAATTTACTTTAATATATGGCTGCACTCTTTGCCCGAAAGCACTTCAATGCAATTGTCCACAGCCATCATGCCCATTCCTGCCACAGCCTCGTTCGTATGCGCACCTGTGTGCGGCGTCATAATCACGTGGTCGCAGCCAAGCAGCGGCGAACTCTTCACCGGCTCTTCTTCAAAAGCGTCGAGACATACTGCCGCCAGCTTTCCGCTCTTCAGAGCCTCCGCCGCCGCACTTTCGTCAATGATGCCGCCGCGGGCCGTGTTGATAATTACCGCGCCGTCCGGCATATTGGCAATCGTCTCCGCGTTGATCATATGGCGCGTGGAATCCATCAGCGGAACATGCAGTGAAATAAAGTTGCTGTTTGCGATCACCTCGGCAAGCGCTTTCTCGTCCTTGCCGCCCGCAATGCCGTTTTTCTTCACAAACGCCTCATCCAGGAACGGGTCATAAGCCATCACCTTCATGCCGAAGGCGATTGCCCTCGTCGCCAAATTTTTACCGATTGCGCCCAGACCGATGATACCCAGCGTCTTGCCCTTCAGTTCAATGCCTTGGGTACGGGGCCATTCGCCCTTCTTAACCTGCGCGTCCAGTGGAACAATATCCCTTGCCGCCGCAAGCATAAGCGCAAAAGCCAGCTCACATACCGCCACTGAGTTGGTCCCCGGCGTGTTCGTCACGGTGATCCCTTTCCGATGTGCCGCAGGCATATCGACCCTGTCCACACCCGCGCCATAGCGGGAAATAATTTTCAGCGATTCCGGCATCTTTTCGATGACGTCTGCCGTGATGTAGTCCAGACCTGCAATATAGCCGTCCACCCCCTCCAGACGGGGCAGAATTTCCTCCGCCTGCAGCGGACGTCCCAGGTCGTTATAGACCACCTCGTCTGCAAAGGCCTCCAGTTTCGCTTTTGCCGCAGCGTTCTCCGGCTTCAAAAACGATGTCGGTGTAACAAGAATTTTCATTTGGCGTTCTCCTTATTTCCAATTGGGATTGTCGATGATTGTCGGCTCACCATCTCTGTCTACCAGAAGATGGCGGTATCCCTTCTCCTCTATTGTACCATAATCGTGGCCTGCGTCACCCCTGAATACAAAAAATGTTCTGAGAGTTTCTTTCGGAGAAACGTTAATGGACCTGTGAGCATAGCGCTTCGGGCAATATACGGCCTTACCGGGCAGCAATTCCTGGCAGCTCCAGTCGCCTTCCGGGTTTTCCAGCATCATGTAGCCGTGTCCCGCCAAACAATAATAAATTTCTCCGGTATCCAGAATTGTGTGGAAGTGTCCTTTTGTCATGTAGTATTCGTCGCCGACCTTTCCGGGATAAACGATGCTCATGCCAAAGGC
>QAKS01000090.1 GCA_003343685.1 Clostridiales bacterium
CGCTAGCAGGTGCATCTCCGCTAACATCATGTTTAAAATTCCCGGCGTGCGGTATTCATACTCTTTTGTGTCGTTTGTGCGCGTCTCCCCTGTGGAGGAGAGCTCATCCATCAGCGCAACGGCTATGTTGAATACCTCTTCTACACTCACACTCATATCGCTTTCTCCTCTTTTAAGCTTTAGGGCACAGGAAGAAGCCTGTGCCCTGTTTTTCGGCTTTAAAGCGTTAATTCCGCAACGCCGCTGTTGTAAGTTCCCGCTGTGGAAGAGATGCCTGCCACTTTAAGCACCTTCGCCCCTTCGACGGATGCATAAGGGATTCCATCGGAAGGCACCGCTGTTTTTGTGTCGCTGTAGCGCGGGTCTGTGCCGTCTGTGGTATAGTAATAGGTTGCACCGCTTGTGGTGTTGCTCAGCGTATATTTGCTGGAAGCAGATGTGTCGGTGATGGTCGCCGTCTTCAGCACCGCGCTGTTTGCCGCACAAATGCATACAGCAGCGGCCTTTGCACCAAGTACGAATGCGTCGTGCATAATCCGGCCCTCCACCAAATCACCGTTGATTCCCGGCGGGTCGGAGTGGATTTTATAATCCTGAAGCTTGCTCGGCGCCAGAATTGCCCCCTTGTGCACAATAAGCCAGTATACATTGGCCGGCATGTATTTTGACGGTACTTTTACCACCCGCATACCGTCAATTTCGCCTACCTGGCCTTTCACCAGCGCCTTCTGTGCCAGATTATCCACATTGAGGAAATCCGGATTCTGCTTTAAAAGCTTGTACTGGGCGTTTGTGATAAACATGGTTCTGCCCACTTCCGGGGCAAAGGCCTCGTCCAGCGCCTCCGTACAGTCCATCACCAGGCCGGTAATGGTGGTCTTGGTGGGCGCTGTGCCGCCGTCGGTTATAATGCTGCCCGCGCCCATGCACCATGCGCTGAGGTTATATTTGTCCAAATGCGGCGTAATGACCTCGTCAATCTCGCGCTTCAAGCTGCGGTTGGCCGATTTAATGTTCAGCTGTTCTTTCTCGTTTCCTTTGTCAATGGAATAGGTAAACGATTTGTCCTGCGTCATGGTAAGTGTCTGTGTGGTATCCTGCAGCTCACTCACTGTACCGTAACGGGAAGTTCCGCTTCTGGTGTAGTCGTTTAACGGCGCTGTGTCTACAGAATAGATTTTCAGGGTTTTAATGCCCTCAAATTCATAGTCTTTCGATGCGGCAGATGCCGTGAGCGACTGTTTGGTAAACCGCTCCAGCACCTTGTCCGAATATTTTGTTGTTAAGTTAATTGCCATTTTTTATAACCTCCAAATTAATCGTCGTCATACCAGGAGACGTCCCACTCGTCCCTTACCCGGCTTTTCCCCTCCGTCTGACGGGAACCTGCCGAGCGTTCCCTGTTTTTGCGGTCCTGTTCCTGCGCCTTGAGTTTTGCGTTTAACGCCTCTATTTCTCTTTTGAACAGCCCGTTTTCATACCGCGTGTAGGCGCTGAGCAGGCTTTCCCCTGCCGACACGTCTCGCCAGACTTCTTGCGGAATGGTGTTAGGGTCTACGTTTTTATACTTTGCCAGAAAGGCCTTAATACCCTCCTGGCGTTTTATGGCCTCCTGATTCTGCGCTTCTTTTTGTGTTTCCTGTTCTTTCAGTCTGTTTTCCTTGTGGGCAAGCGCTCTTTCTCTGCGGTCGTTTTTCACCCGGCCAAGTGCAATGCTCATATCGATTCCCTCACGCTGAGCGAGCACTTGGGCGCGTGTATGGTCAACAAGCTCGTCAACGGTCATGTGCTGCGTCTCTGCAAGCTCACGTAAAAATCCCATTGATTCGTCTGTTTTTGCCTTTTCCGCTGTCAATTCAGAAAGCTTGTCTTTTATCCGGTCATAGTCCTTTCCTTTCTGGGCAAGGGCAATCACCTCTTCCCGGGAAACGGTCAGTTCCTCCCCCAAAACCTTCAGCTTAAACTGGTCTGTCTCCGCTTCTGGTTCCGGCAGCAGCTCTCCGCTCTCTTCCGGCTTCTCCGCTTCCGGCGCCTCTTCCTCGGGATTCTGCTGGTTTGCTTCCTCCGGGGCCGGCGCCTCCGCCGCTAAATCCGCCGATTCTTCGGTTTCCGGCTGCGCGTCCTCTTCTGTCACACTGTTTTCGTCGTCGTACCAGCCGTCGTTTTCAAAATCCACGGTGTTTTTTTCTTCTTCCATTGCATGTCCTTTCCCGCCTATGGTCGGGCGAAAATATATTTTCAGGCCGTTGGTTTACAGCCTAAAGTCCTGTTTTGTTAATTTTCCTCTGCAGCTGCGAATATCCAGATGCTTCCGGGATGCTTTCATTTTCAAACGCAGCATCCGGCAAACTGCCGGCCGCCGGTCCGCCTCCCGCCGTGCCGGATAACCCTCCGGCCAATACATTCTGCATACCCTTTAACTTATCAAGCAGCTCCTGCCGTTTGGATATATAGCCGTCCGGCACGCGCTCCAGATAGTCCGTAAGCTCAATTTTTCCCTGCATAAGGAGGTTGTCCAACGTCTGCATCGAGGCAATTTCGCTCCAGTAAGAGGATGCGCCCACATCAAGTTTTAGAGAGAAGTTCACGTCAGACAGCTCAGAAAAATCAAATTCCACCGGTATTTTCTCGTTTTCAGCCATCCCGGCAAACTGGGCCATTTCTTCAAACCCCTTCGGCATCTCTGTCTCGACCACGCGGGTGCCGTAATAGCCAGCCATAAAATCAATGTAGATTCTGCCCAGGTCCTCTACCGCCTGATAGAGGTTCTGTTTGGTTATCTCATTGGGCACCGCCGCCGCTCTCTGCAAAGCGATAATTGCCGAGGTGTTATCCGGCCTTGTGTCTCCCAGGGCTACCGAAGTAGCGCCTAAAAACGTCTGTGTGTAATCAATGGCCAGTTGAATAAACTGCGCAATCTGCGGCGATATCTGCGCCGGGTCGATAATCTTTGCCACGCTGTTCACATCGCCGCCGTTTATGCCGATGGCCGCGCCCACGCGGTTGTCCCATTTGGGCACTCGTGTCTTGTCGTAAACAATTTTTGGATAGGCTGTCGTCATGAGGGAAATCATGCTCATGGCAAACAGCTTGTTGATAAAAATCTGGTTGGGGATAAGCCCTGTTATCATGGCCATGCCATGGTAGTTGTCCTGCACATAATCCCAGTTCGTCCATGTCACGGGGTAAAGGCTGAGCCCCATATCCCAGGCATCCCGCACCACGGCGGTTTTTGTGCATTCGCAGGCCCAGATGGTGTCCGTTTCATCTTCCCGCCACATTTTGAGAAGCACGGTTACCTTGTCGTCCGTTTGGTGTGCGCTGTTTATGTTTCGCTCATCGGTGTCCGGCTGAATTTCCGCTCCCTTCGGCGCGCGCTTTTTTACGCTCTCTACCATCTCCCGGCTGGAAATGATGATATAGGGCTGTTTCTGTACCCGCCTGTCGTTTGGGTTGCCGAAAAACACCCGGTTGTTTTCCACAATTTCTGTGACAATCGCGCCTTTGGCATCCTGTCCGGTTTCCACGTCGGCGTCCCAGTAAGTATAGGTACATCCGTCCCCGTCCACCGCGGCGTTGCGCATGTATTCGCGCAAAACAGAGCCCATTTTATTCCGCTCAAAAAGGCTCTCAAATTCCGTATTTACCACATCGGAAATCTGGTTTAGTTTTTCCCGGTCTCCGTGGGCTTTTAATGGCGTAGCCTGCATTTTTAAGTTGTCTGAGGTAATGCCGGCAATGGTAAACAGCACCACGCGCTTCAAAAAATTAAACACCGGCGTCGGCAGTCCGTTTGCCTCAACGCCCTCCCACTGCTTGCCAATGAAAAAGTTTTCGTTCGCCGTAACCGTATCGTTCAAATCCATTTGGTTGTGAAAGCGCAGGCCCTTCTCGTACTCGTTCCAAACCCTTGCGTAAAGTTCTTTCGTCTTTTCCAACGCTTATTCATCTCTCTTTCCGGAAATGCTTCCGCCGTACCCCAGAATGTTGCTGACTCCCTCGGTAAACAGGCGCTCCGCCTCCTGCTCCCGGCGCCGCTCCTCTTCATTTTTCTGGTCTTCCGTCTCCCGCTGTGTTTTTAGCCAATCCACATCATTTTGGATGTTTTCTATGTCGTTTTTCAGCATCTTCAGCATACGAATTTCCGTCTGTGCATCATGCAGTTCCAACTGCAAGTCTCTTTGTCTCTTCTGCAGCAGCGTGCTCTGCTGATGTGCCTTCCGCCGGCAGAAAATCTCCAGTGCGGCCAAGAGCAAAACAGCGCCAAATATAATGACAAATTTCATAAAGCCTCTCCTAATAATTGATATAGGCGGCGTTTGCTTCCCCGCCTGTCATATACTCGTCGTAGTCCTCCGTTATCTCTTCCTCTTCCCATTCCTCTGTGCTCTTCTGCAGCTCCGCCGCTATGGTGCGGCTGATGCTGAAGTACCGTATACTGTCAACCGTGTGCGTGATTTCGTGAGGCTCCTTGGCGCAGTCATTCGGGTTTTTCTCATCCGTCTGTATCGCCTGAATATCGGAAATAATTTCAGCGCATGTATGAAAAAACAAAAGGCCAGGTTTTCCGTCCGGCATGTCTGCCAAAAGTTCTTTTATCTGCATGTGCCCCTGTACACGGTTGTTGTCCGCTCTGGCAATGTTCACCCCGTTTATTAAGAACACCTCTGCCATGGTCTTGCCCGTGTCTTTCTGCCGGTTCCACATGTCCGGCGGGGCAAACGTTACCAGGATTTTCTCTTTCGGCAATGTGCAATCCAATATCAGTTTGGCCGCATCCTGCACAATCAGGCCGGAGGCTTTTATTTCCCGGTATACGTAGCATCGGCCCTGTTCATCTATCGCAATCCAATGGCAGGCCAGTGCATCCAGGCCATAGTCAAATGAACGGTACCGCCGCCAATGTTCCGGTATTTTAAAGGGCTTAATCACATGCCGCGCCTCGGAAAACTCGGCAAAATACGCACCGGAAAGTGCGTCCCAGTCGCCGTACCGGTGGGCCTGCCGCATATGCTCCGGCAAAGAAGACAGCATTTGCACA
>QAKS01000066.1 GCA_003343685.1 Clostridiales bacterium
CGCGCATGTCGCGCTCGCCCACGATTTTACACTTTGCGGTGATATATCCTTAATAAACTCTCACTTTTATCGCAGACGAAGGTTTTTTGACAGTCTGAAAGCGGCTTTGCCGCTTTTTATTTTGCCGTAATTTATTTTTATTTTGCGGGAAACAGCTCTCCTCTATTTGCGGATTCACGAAAGACTAAAAGATGTGTGCTTTGTGTATAAAAAGGAGGGGAATATTGCTTTTTTCTTCTATCTTATATAGAATAATAGTAACCATTCCCCATTCATTTTCACAAGATAAGGAGAAAATAAAATGTCAACTGTCAAAGATGAAATCCAAAGAATTTCCAGATCTCAAAGTGAAACGGTAGGAGAGCTTGCCAAATGGAGTGACCTGATAGATAAAATCGGGGCAATACTTGCCATTGTGGAGGCGGTGTTGGCACTCATCTTAGGCGGCGTTCTGGGAAAGATCCCGGCATCGGTCGGTTATTATTATGAACCCTCCTTCAATTTCGGCACTTTTTTTTTGTGCTCGTTTTGGGCGCGATCAATGTGGTGATTACGTTTGCGGTCTGCCGTGTTTTGTCTATCGTCCTGAGACAGAAAGGACTGGCTCTGAGGAATGCTGAGCAGACCTGTAGTTTAATGAAACTCATGATAAGTCTGGAACATCAGGAGGAAGAACAGCCGGTGAAAACAGAGAAAAAACCCGCATCGGTGCCCACACCGCCGCAGACGCAGGAAGAAAAGTCGGAGGAAAAGCAGGAGGGAGACGCTGCAGAGGCGATACCTGTTCCGACAGAACTGACCGGCGTAATCCGGTGCCCAAAATGCGGCACAAAACAGAAGAGCGACAGAGACAGCTGCTGCTACTGCAGGATAAAGTTTAAAAAAATCTGACAAAGCTAAAACGGGCCTTTACCGCCTAAAGCGGGGAGGCCTGTTTTTGAGCCTGAATGGGAATGGGCATTCTTGACACGGAGGCAATTATAGAATATATTAACTAAAAACGGACGGAACACCGGCCGCATTAAAGAATATGGGAGTGTGCATTGGAAATGAAACGGATGATGGCGCTGGCAATGGCGTGTGTGATGGCGGTATTGTTGTTCGGATGCGGTCAGAAGGCGGAGCCTATTGATATGGCACAGCCGGAAGAGACGGAGATAACCACCAACGGAGAATCGGAGGACAAGCTGACGGAGGGTTATACAGAGGAGGAGCAGGAAGATTTTCTGGACGAGGTGGACGAAAAAACAGAGGAGGAGACGCTGTATTTTTACGGAAGCAGCACCGGGAAAACAAAGTGGACCTGTACGATAGAGGACGAAACAATTGTCGCCGTTGAGATGAGTGAGCAAATCTATGTCGATGAGGCGGACGAAGACGGATTTGTGGATGAAAATGTCGAGAATGCCGAAGAAGGGACGGTCATGGACGAGAGTGACGCCGGCGAAGAGGATGAATTTGCGGGCGAAAATGAAGCAGACGGCTCGGATACCGACGACACTGCTGATGAGGAAATGACGGAAGAAACCGCGGAAGAGACGGACGATTCTGACTGGAGCGCCCAGATTGAGGAACAGGATATAGAGTATACCTGCGTCTTTAAGGGATTGAAGGAAGGAAAAACAGACGTTACGTTCCGATATGTGCAGGAGTCGGATCCATCTGTCCTTTTGGAAATGGCCGTATATGAAGTTGAGGTGGACGCAGACAAGATGATCTCCGTATCGGAAAAGGATTTGCCTTATGATACGATCGAAATAACCGAAAGAGACAAAAACAGCAGGTGGCGGCTGGCTTCCGCGGGTGACAACGCGGTGATCACGGGGGGCGAATATTATGAGGACGAGGAGGGCTTCTGGGCTTTTGACGTTCTGGGTATGTCTGCCGGTCAGTGCGAGGCTGTGTTTGAATGTGTCGGGAAGGACGACGAAAGCAGCGTTCTTGAGACGAAGAAGTTTACGATTGTCGTCAGCGAGGAAATGGAGATGTCCATTACGGAGGAGTAAAAAGGCTTTTGCTCCTGCTTGCCGAAAAAGGTACGACGCCTTTTTCGGCATATTTTATTGCTCACGTAAAAAACGATAGGAACGGACTGCGCCGACACACGCCGCTCTTGCTGCCGCAAGGGAAACATTTTAGTGCGGTCTGATGTCCTGCCGCTAATTATGTGCATACATTAGTCCCGCCTCTTTTCGAGCTTTCTGTTTTCATGATGCCAAAGTTTTACCGACAAAAGAAAGGCGCCTTTTCCTAATTTTATGTCAGATCTTATTTGACAAAATGAAAAAAAGAATATATAATAATTTAACGTGCTAATATGCTAAACTACAGAGGAGACGGATTATGAATCTGCTGAAGGAATTGCCGAGGGGCGTGCAGGACTATTTGCCGGAGGAATGCGGCGTAAAACGCGGAATTGAACAGGAGCTGAGGAAGATATTTTTAAGCAACGGTTACCGGGAGGTTGCGACGCCGGCCTTTGAATACTACAATGTTTTTTCCGGCGGGATAGGCTCCTATAAAGAGCAGCATATGATTAAATTTTTTGACAGGGACGGGCGCATTCTGGCGCTCAGGCCCGATATTACCGTGCCGATTGCCCGTATGGCGGCTACCTCTATGCCGGAAGAGAACACGCTGCGCTTGTTTTATATTCAAAATGCTTACCAGCTTTTTGACGGCAATATCCGGCAGAAAAGCGAACACACGCAGGCGGGCGTGGAGTTTTTCGGCCGCGGCGGAAGCGGGGCAGACAGCGAGATTATCGCGCTTGCGATCAAGACGCTGCTCTCTCTGGGGCTGCGGGATTTTAAGGTGGATATCGGTCAGGCAGGCTTTTTTAAGGGGTTGATCGCGGATTCCGGCATAGGGGAAGAGCGGGCCGAAGAACTGAAAAACCTGATTGATTTTAAAAATACGGTTGAGCTGGAATATGCACTGTCGCAGATGGACATAGACGCGGAGACGAAGAAGAAGCTGATGGCGCTGCCTGAGCTGTTCGGCGGCAGGGAGGCGCTGGCGTTTGCGGAGGAGCTGGCGGCGGGCGAACTGTGTGAAAAGGCGTTGGAAAATCTGCGGGAGATTTATGAGATGCTCTGCGACATGGGATATGAAAACTACATCTCTATCGATCTGGGCATGCTGCACGACATTGAATACTATTCGGGCGTCATCTTCCGCGGCTTGATTTCAGAGGTGGGGTTTCCTGTGCTCTCAGGCGGAAGATATGACGGGCTGGCGGGAAAATTCGGAAAAGACCGTCCGGCCATCGGCTTTGCTCTAGACCTGAAACGTGCGATGACCGCCCTTGACAGGCAGGGCGGGCTGAAAACGGAGCAAAGGGAGGTGATCGTCGTCACTGCGGAAAAGAAGGCTGCGGGCGACGGAGCGCGCTATGCGGAAGAACTGCGAAGCCGGGGAAAGACGGCGGTCTTTGAGATAGAACCGGACGGCGCGGTGATAGAAGAATACAAGCAGGACAGGTGTGTATCGCAGATTGTAAAAATATGCGGCGGCGGGACAAAGATTTTATATGAGCGGGGTGCGATATGATTACGATAGCCCTCCCCAAGGGGAGACTGACAAACATGAAGCTGCTGAAAAAGATCGGGCTGGATGTGAGCGAGATGGAGCAGGACACGAGGAAGCTGATTTTTTACGACGAAAAAAACGACGTCCGTTTCATTATGGTGAAGCCGACGGACGTGCCGGTCTATGTGGATCACGGTGTGGCGGATATCGGCATTGCGGGCAAGGATACGCTGATTGAAGCGGGACTGCCCCTGTATGAGATGCTGGATCTGAAGTATGGAGAGTGCAGTATCTGCGTCGCGGGCTACCGGGACAAAAAGCGCGACGCCATTACCACGGGAATGCTGCGGGTGGCTACAAAATATCCCCGCATTGCAAAGAGGTATTACGACAGTAAGGGCGAAAATATTGAGATTATCAAGCTCAACGGAAGTATTGAGCTTGCGCCGGTGCTGGGATTGTCGGATGTGATTGTAGACATTGTGGAGAGCGGGCGGACGCTCAGGGAGAACGGACTGTCTGTGCTGGAGGAGGTTGCGAAGCTTTCGGCAAGGCTTGTGGTCAACAGGGTGAGCCTGAAAACCAAGGCGGAAGAGATTTCTCCCATCATCGAAAAAGCGAAGAAAATTGTAGCGGAGGGAATATGAGACGCATAAAGGGAAGCAATATAGGCGAGCTGATCCGTCTGCTGGAAAAGCGGACGGAGGGAGACACAAAGGAGGCCGAAAGAGCTGTTGCCGAGATTTTGGCGGATGTAAAAGAGAACGGAGACGTTGCCCTCATAAAATATACGGAGAAATTTGACGGCTGTATGGTGGACAGCAGCACGATGCGGCTTTCAGAGGAGGAGGCTGCGGAGGCGATCGCCTCGCTAGACAGCGAACTGCTCCGGATTGTAGAGGAAAGCGCGGAAAATATACGCGAATACCACACTCTGCAAAAGCGCAGCGGCTTTACGCTGGACAGAGGAAACGGAGCCGTACTGCGGCAGATTGTCCGTCCTGTGGATGTGGCGGGCATCTATGTGCCCGGCGGCAAGGCGAGCTATCCCAGCAGCGTTTTGATGAATGCCATCCCGGCAAAGGTGGCGGGAGTGGGCAGAATTGTCATGGCGACGCCCGCGGGCAGGGACGGAAAGCTGCCGCCTCTGACGATTGCCGCAGCGAAAACAGCGGGTGTTGACGAAATCTATAAGATCGGCGGCGCGCAGGCCATTGCCGCTTTTGCCTACGGCACAGAGACGGTACCGCGCGCCGATGTAGTGACGGGGCCGGGCAATGTGTATGTGGCCATTGCCAAGCGCATGGTATTCGGCAGCGTGGGGATCGACATGATAGCGGGGCCCAGCGAGGTGCTGGTCGTGGCGGATGACAGCGCAAATCCCAGATATATTGCGGCGGACTTTCTTTCTCAGGCGGAGCATGACGCAAGGGCGGCGTGTATTTTGGTTACGGACAGTGAAGAGATGGCCGATGTGGTGGAAAGAGAAATTTATGCGCAGGCTGAAAAACTGCCCAAAAAAGATGTGGTATTTCAATCTGTCGGGAATTATGGTACAATCGTTTTGACAAAAGACTTGGCCGAGGCTGCGGCGTGCGCCAATGCAGTGGCGCCGGAGCATATGGAAATCTGCACCAAGGAGCCGGAACAGCTGCTGCCGCTGGTGAAAAACGCGGGAAGCGTCTTTTTGGGGCAGTACAGTCCGGAGCCGCTGGGCGACTACTTTGCCGGCGCAAACCATGTTCTCCCGACAAACGGAACGGCCCGGTTCAGCTCGCCGCTTTCGGTAGATGACTTTGTAAAGAAAATGAGCGTTATCGAGTATACGGAAGCGGCATTTAGGGAGGTTTACGGGAAAGTGGGCCGATTTGCCATGGAGGAAGGCCTTGCCGCCCATGCGAAAAGCGCACAGATACGTTTTGAGGAGGACAGATGAACATGGAGGCTGAGAGAACCGGAAGGGCGCTCAGATTGACGGGTGAGACGGATATCGACATCAGTGTGGATATCGACGGAAGCGGAAATTACGATCTGGACAGCGGGATTCCCTTTTTCGACCATATGCTGTCCATGGTTGCCAAACACGGCATGATGGATTTGGCGGTATCCTGCAAGGGCGATCTTGAGGTGGACGACCATCACACGGTGGAGGACATTGGTATTGCCTTTGGGGAGGCGTTTAAAGAAGCGCTGGGCGATAAACGGGGTATTACCAGATATGCGACAGCTTTTCTGCCTATGGACGAGAGCTTGGTCATGGTGTCTCTCGATCTGTCCGGCAGGCCGTTTCTCGTGTATGACGTACCGCTTATCGAGCAGTTTACGGGAACCTTTGACGCGCAGCTGATTGAAGAATTTATGAGGGCCTTTGCCTTTGCGGCGGGGATCACGCTGCACGTCCGGCTGATTTACGGGAAGAACACCCATCACATCGTCGAGGCGGCGATGAAGGCGTTGGGGCGCGCGCTGGACAGCGCCACAAGAAAGGACGAAAGGATAGACGGCGTGCCGTCTACCAAGGG